>CAZEWU010000140.1:0-4439 GCA_964516155.1 uncultured Caldisericota bacterium | reverse complement strand
GAGGGCGGCTCTTGATGCGGCGTTGAGGTATGCGCATACACGGCGGCAGTTCAAGGAACCGCTGGCGAATTTTGAATTGATTCAGGAGAAGATTGCGGAGATGTCCGTCGCTGTTGATGCGGCAGAACTTCTCTATCTGAAGGCAGCCTGGTTAAAAGATCGGGGGCGTTTCTTCGGTGATGCTGCAGCAAAAGCAAAGTTATATGCCAGCAAGGTTGCCAAAAAGGTGGCCGATGATGCCGTCGAGATCTTTGGTGGGTACGGATATGACGCCGACTGTCCCGTGGAGCGCTACTACCGCGAGGCGCGTTTGTTTGAACTGGTTGAAGGGACCAGTGAGATTCAGACGCTTGTTATTGCAAAGTCAATTCTCAGGCATAGTACATAGGGGGAAACCATGTATCTGGTCATTGCAGGGAACATTGGTGCAGGAAAAACATCGTTGGCGCAAATGCTTTCGCGGGAGCTCGGTTTTTCAGTCTATTTTGAAGCGTTCGGCGAAAACCCGTTTCTTCCTAATTACTATCAGGACATGCGGCGATGGGCATTTGCGACCCAGATCAGTTTCCTGGCCCTACGGTATGAGCAGATTCTCAATCATGTCTTGATGGGTGACATCCCGGCCATCCTTGATCGTTCGATTTACGAAGATCGCGAGATCTTTGCCAAGGCACTGGCGCGGGAAGGTCTTTTGTCCAGGGATGAATGGGATACGTATGACAAGCTTTACCAGCTTATGGTACGGAGATTACCCAATCCAAACCTACTTATCTACCTTCGCCGGAATGTTCCGACCCTGCTTGCGAATATCCGTAAACGCAACCGAAGCATCGAGAACATCAGCGGTGACTACCTTGACAGCCTTAACAAACAGTATGAAGACTTCTATGGTAACTGGCATTATCCGAAAGTTGTTTTTGAAGAAGATATTTTTGAACATTCTGATGATGTTCTCCAACTGGTCCGGAGTGCCATCTTTCCCTCTTAACCTGAATATTTTTTCACAAGCACTTGCATTGGAGTTTCATACCCCTACAATAGAACATGGTGTTTTAAAGCCCCATAACGGGACGACTCTCCATTCTCCCTGAGAGCCAGCACTACATAGCACGGAGGCTATTATGGCAGGAGAGAAGAAAAACTGGTTCCAGGTAGCTCAGGACAGAATTCAGATTGCAGGCGCGAAGCTAGGGCAGAATCCTGAAATCACTGAGATCATTCGAAATCCTGAGAGGACGCTTATTGTCTCGATTCCGGTTCGTATGGACGACGGAACAACGAAGGTTTTCCAGGGTTTCCGCTGCCAGCACAACGACGCTGTCGGACCAACAAAGGGTGGTATCCGTTTCCATCAGGATGAGACCCTTGAAGATGTGAAGGCTCTTGCGTCACTTATGTCGTTGAAGTGCGCTGTTGTTGGGCTTCCTTACGGCGGCGGCAAGGGCGGCATCATTGTTGACCCGAGCAAGTTGTCCACCGGTGAGCTTGAGAGACTCTCACGCGGGTATATTCGTGCTCTTGGTACGTTTGTCGGCCCAGATCGCGATATTCCTGCTCCTGATGTCAACACCAACGGGCAGATTATGGCTTGGATGGTTGATGAGTACAGCAAGATGGTCGGACACAATGTTCCGGCTTTGATGACAGGCAAGCCTCTTATCACGGGCGGATCTCTTGGGCGTGGTGCTGCAACAGGTCTGGGTGGAGTGTTCTGCCTTCGTCTTGCAGTTAAGAAGCTCGGTATCAATCTCAAGGGGGCGACTGTCGCCATTGAAGGGTTTGGCAATGTCGGATATAACGCAGCCAAGATTCTTCATGATGAAGATGGCGCCAAGATTGTTGCCATCACAATGGTGAGTGGTGGTGTCGTTGATCAGAAGGGAATTGACCCGGATGACCTCAAGGCATATGAAACCAAGCATGGCACTGTTAAGGGGTACAAAGGGCTTGATAACATCTCCAATGAACAGCTGCGTGCTCTGGACGTTGATGTCTACATCCCTGCCGCTCTCCAGAACGCAATTGTCAAAGACAATGCAAAGGATGTCAAAGCCAAAGTTGTTCTTGAACTGGCCAATGGCGGTGTGAACCCCGATGCTGATGAGACACTTGAGAAGAATGGCGCTTTTGTCATTCCTGACATCTTGGGCAATGCCGGCGGCGTTACTGTTTCTTACTTCGAGTGGGTCCAGAACAATTATGGTTACTACTGGACCGAAAAGGAAGTTAATGAGAAACTCGAACGCGTCATGACTGAAGCTTTTGAAAATGTTCATGCCATGTATGCCAAACACAAAGCTGACAAGGTTACGATGAGAATGGCAGCTGATATGGTTGCCGTCAATCGTATCGGCGAAGCCGTCAAAGTGCGTGGTTGGGTAGGCTGATAGTCTATTTTTGTTCAAGAGGGCGCAGTATGCGCCCTCTTTTTTGTGTTCCTACATTTATCTGAGTCCCGGAGGCACGTATGTCCTTCAGAATTCTTGTCATCAATCTTGGTTCAACGAGTACAAAGCTTTCATTTTTTGAAGACGATACCTGCAAAGCTGCTGCGAGTGTAGATCTCGATGCCAGCGTTGCCAAATACCCCAGGCCTATTGACCAATTGTCTGTTCGACTTACCGCTGTCAGGGAGTTCATGCGCGAGCATAACTTCAGTCTCGCTGACATCAATGCTATTGCCTGCCGCGGAGGGCTGCTTCATCCGCTTGAATCCGGAACATACGTTATTAATGACGCTATGGTTGCAGAGCTCGAAGAACATCCGAGCGGGATTCATGCTGTCAACCTTGGTGCGCATATTGGGCTGGTTCTTGCAAAAGAAGGAGGAATCCCCGCTTATATCGTAGATCCGGTCATTGTTGATGAATTAGAGCCGATGGCCAGGTTGACGGGGTTGAAAGGGATTGAACGGCACAGTATTTTCCACGCTCTTAATCAGAAGGCAATTGCACGTCAGACTGCAGCTGATCTGGGTATGAAATATGAGGATGCCGATCTCATCGTTGCTCATCTGGGCACCGGGATCTCTGTCGGCGCTCATCGGCATGGAAGGATTGTTGATGTCAACAACGCTCTTCAGGGCGATGGCCCGTTTGCTGCTGACAGAACAGGCAGTCTTCCAGCAGTCGGGCTTGTTGAACTGTGTTTCTCAGGAAAGTACACCAAAGAGGATGTGATGAATATAATCACACGTCAGGGAGGCTTGGTGAGCCATCTTGGGACAAACAACGCCCGTATTGTTGAGAAGATGATCCAGGATGGAGATGAGCATGCCCGGTTGGTATACATGGCAATGGCGTATAACGTGGCAAAGGCAATTGGTGCTGCCGCGACAGTTTTCTCTGGCCATGTTGATGCAATTTCGCTGACAGGGGGAATGGCAAGATCGCAGATGCTTGTTGACGAAATCACGCATCGCGTTCAATTCATCGCTCCCGTGCGGCTTTATCCAGGTGAGGATGAGATGCGGGCTCTGGCACTTGGCGTGCTGCGAGTTCTCAATGGGACGGAGCAGGCAAAGCCTTACCCTCCCGAATGCAGCTGATCGTCGCCGGGTGGGTATGATGACGACAGGTGCTGCGATGAAGAACATCGTTGACGCTCTCGGCATTCCGGAAAACGGAACTGCTCTGATCTTTGCGGGTCCGTCTGGATCAGGGAAGACTGAGATTACTGTCAATGTTGCTTTGTCGCTTGTCCGTTCTACGCCTTCGCAGGTTATGTTGTGTGACCTTGATGTTGTCAAGGCGTATTTCCGGTTGCGTGACATCCTGCGTCTGCTTACAGAGGAACAGGCAGCCCGTTTTCGCATCGTCGAGCCGCTCCACCAATTTCTTCACGCAGATATGCCGATCTTCCCATCCAACCTGCTGGCTCTGCTGTCAGACAGTGAAGCAGCGAAGATCATCGATGTTGGTGGAGATGCTATCGGAATAGGCGCTATCGCCCAGTTCAGAGAAACGATCATCGATTGCGGATACCGGCTTTATCTGGTCATTAACACGTTGAGACCCGGAATGAACACCCTGCCGGGCCTCTGCCATATGTTCGACGGTATTCGTGCTGGAGCTCGTCTTGAAATAGCTGGTCTCATCGCCAACACAAATCTCCAAAATGAGACGACGCCTGAAGAGGTTCAGCGCGGATACGATCTTGTGAAGGCGCTTGGAGACAGGAAGGGAGTGCCTGTTGTGGCACTGGTGGCGTCATCAGAATATGCGAAATCTCTGGAGAACCATCTTTCACCTGACGCCGCGAAGCTCCTGTCGGTCATCCAAGTCTTCAATCGCATACTTGATTCTGTGGATTCTCAAACGGAGTTCTGATGCAGTACACGGAGGTGAACTTTGGAAAGAGTGTCGATTGACGAGCAGCGGTGCAAGAGTTGCGGCTTGTGTGTCAGTGTTTGCCCAGTAAAGATCCTGGTCATCAGCGAC
>CAZEWU010000139.1:0-4471 GCA_964516155.1 uncultured Caldisericota bacterium | reverse complement strand
CAACATCTTCATCGATGAGGCTCGCACGGCGTTGATCATTGCCGGTCCCTCTGAGGAAAGCACGACGTATTATTACGAAGCGGCACGGATCGCGGCCCGTCTCAAGGGGCAGGCGGCTGCCAAGCCGGAACTGGGAAATCCTGAAGAAGAACCACCAGACGACATTGATTACACTTTTGATGAAAAGTTCAAGAACGTCGCGCTGACCGAAGCAGGCGTGCGACGCGTTGAAAAAGCCTTTCACATCACCAATCTTGCTGCACCGGAGAATCTTGACTATATGCGGCATATCAATCAGGCGCTCCGGGCTAAACAGTTCTTTCATAATGACAGCGAGTACATTCTGAAAGACGGCGAAGTCATTATCGTGGATGAGTTCACGGGACGGCTCATGTATGGAAGACGCTATTCTGATGGTCTGCACCAGGCAATCGAGGCCAAGGAAGGACTCAAGGTCCGTCAGGAAAGCCAGACGCTAGCAACGATAACGATCCAGAACTTCTTCAAAATGTACCACAAACTGGCGGGCATGACAGGAACCGCTATGACGGAAGCCGATGAACTAAAGGAAATCTACGGGCTTGACGTTCTTTCTATCCCGACACACCGCACTGTAATCCGTAAAGATGACGATGACGAGGTCTACCGTTCTGAAAATGGAAAGCTTCATGCTATCCTCGCGGAGATCCAGCGTTGTAACGAGAAGGGACAGCCGGTTCTTGTAGGAACGCGTTCTGTCGAAAAGTCGGAGGATCTCAGCAAAGAACTTCGCAAACTCGGAATCAAGCATCAGGTCCTGAATGCAAAATATCACGAGAAAGAGGCGGAGATTATTGCTCAAGCCGGACGCAAGGGCGCCGTAACGATTGCAACTAATATGGCAGGCCGCGGCGTTGATATCCTGCTGGGTGGAAATCCCGAAGGGCTTGCCCGGGCCAAGGCGGATCCAGTGAAACAGCCTGAGGAATACAAGAAACTTCTGGCCGAGTACACGGAAACGTGCAGTAAGGAGCACGAGGAAGTCGTAGCATTGGGCGGGCTGTTTATTCTCGGAACGGAACGCCATGAATCCCGCCGTATCGATAATCAGTTGCGGGGGCGCTCCGGGCGGCAGGGCGATCCTGGCGAATCCAAGTTTTTCCTTGCAGCAGAAGATGATATTTTAAGGATCTTCGGCGGCGATCGGATCAAACATATTTTCGAGATGATGAAGGTGGACGAGGATGTTCCCGTCAATCACCCGCTGCTGACCAAGACAATAGAAATGTCTCAGAAAAAAGTTGAAGCATATAACTTTGATGCGCGTCGAAGTCTTCTTGACTATGATAATGTCCTGAACCGGCAGCGAGAAGTCATTTACGAGGAGCGGGATAAAGTTCTTTCCGGTGCCGATCTTGCGGATGAAGTAAGCTCTTTTGCCGGCGAACGCGCAGAAACGATAGCGCAGCAGATCGTCCAGGCATACCATGCGGGCAGCGAAGACCTGGGAAAAGTCTATAACGATCTTGTCCTCGATACGTTTGGAAAGTCCATTGACATGACGGCAGAGGAGCTCGAACGTTTCGCAGAAAGTCGCGAAGGCGTGAAAGATCTTACTGATGCCATCAGGACCAAGGCCGAAGAGGTCTATCACGACAAGTATACCCGTTATGGCGAAGGAATTATGCATCAGGTTGAGCATATCGTTTTTCTTCATACTATTGATTTTGCATGGAAAGATCAGCTCCTGCAGATGGATGCCCTGAAGGAGGGAATGAATCTTCGTGCTTATGGGCAGGAGGACCCTCTCATGGCATATCAGAAAGAAGCGTATGAACTTTTCGGACAGCTCATGGATCAAATTAAACACGACATCATCCGCGCGCTGTTTACGTTTGAGATTCAGCCTGCGAAAACGGAGAGGAAAAATGATCGATCTTGAAGCAATGCGGAAACGGCTTTCAGATTGTGAAAAGCGTGTTTCTGCCCTTTTTCAGCCTGGCTGACTGATGAGCCGGCAGGCGCAGCTGGAAGAGCTGCGGAGCAAGACAACGGCTGCCGGCTTCTGGAACGATCAATCAGGTGCAGCAGAAGTCATGGGAAATATTGCTCACATCGAAGCCGATATCGCTTCTCAGCAAAAAGCGGCTACAGAATTGGGCGATGCACGGACAGCGCTTGAACTTCTGTCCGGAGTTCCTGACCCTGAACTGGAGCAGGAGGCAACCGACAACATAGAGCAGCTGGAACATGATCTTCAGATTATTGAGACAAGTGCTTATTTCAGCGGAACATATGATGCATCCGACGCTATTTTGTCTCTGTCGAGCGGAGCGGGTGGAACTGATGCACAAGACTGGACTGAGATGCTTATGCGCATGTATGTTCGCTACGCCGAACGCCAGGGATTCGTCGTACAGGTCACCGACTATACTCCGGGAGAAGAAGCAGGTATAAAAGGGTGTACCATGATCATCGCAGGGCATTTTGCCTATGGACTGCTCAAGCATGAAAAAGGCGTCCACCGCCTTGTGCGCATCAGTCCTTTCGACGCAAACAAACGCCGCCATACGTCGTTCGCGGCGCTGGACGTGATCCCGAAGATCCCCGAGACAAATGCTGATGCAGACATTCCTGAGAGCGACCTGCGCATTGATGTTTATCACGCTTCAGGGCATGGAGGGCAAAACGTTCAGAAGGTTGCAACGGCCGTCCGCATCACGCACATACCAACGGGTATTTCTGCCAGCTGTCAGAATGAGCGTTCACAGTTGCAGAATAAGCGCATGGCTATGGCTGTGCTCAAATCGAGGCTTCTGATCTATCAGGAACAACAGCGCGATGCACAGATCTCCGAAGTCCGGGGCGTTTTCAAATCTGCAGAATGGGGGAACGAGATCAGGTCGTATGTGCTTCAGCCATATAAGCTGGCCAAGGATCACCGGACCGGCGTTGAAAAGGGAAACGTAGACGCCGTTCTTGATGGCGACCTGCAGGATTTTATTCTTGCGAGCGTACAACATGATGCGAAAAAAAGTCAATAAGGGAATCCGCGACGCAATTGGCATAGCTATAGGCTGTATTATTTATGCACTGTCGTTCGTGCTTTTCATTATTCCACAAAACCTTGCGCCCGGTGGAATCTCGGGGTTTGCCATTGTTCTTAATCATTTTTTCAAATTCATTCCGATAGGGACCGCTATTATCGTTTTGAATGCACCCCTCTTTCTTCTGAGTCTGAAACGTCTGGGCAAGGGGTTTCTGTGGCGTTCTATCTTCGCAACGATCCTCTCGTCTGTGCTTATTGATGCTTTTACCCCATTCGTCCATGGGTTTCATGTGGACATCCTTCTCTCCTCTATTTATGGAGGGGTTGTCATGGGCGTCGGCATTGGTATCATTTTCCGGTTTTTTGGCTCCACGGGCGGGACGGACCTTCTGGCTCAGCTCCTCTCTGAAAAAGTCGGGCTCAGCTTCGGGTCGACTCTGCTGATGATCGATACGGTCATCATCGTCCTGTCGGGAATTGCATTCCGGAGCATTGACATCCCGCTTTACTCAATCGTTTCCCTCTATATTTCTTCAAAGGCGATCGACCTTGTACAGGAAGGCATCTCGTTTTCAAAGGCTGCCTGGATTGTTTCGGGACGGCCCGATGCCGTGTCATCGAAGATCATGTCGGAACTTGACCGCGGCGTTACAAAATTTACCGCAGCCGGCGGCTTTACGGGAGAGCGCAAAGAGGTCGTGTTCTGCGTTCTGCCACAAAGCCAGATTTCGCATCTCAAAGAGATTGTTCACGAAGTTGATCCTGATGCTTTTGTAGCGATCATGGATGTGACCGAGGCTCTCGGCCTCGGATTCAAGGAACTGGGGACACGCTGATGATACAATTACTGAGAGTTTCCAAAAAATACGAAGATGGTTATTACGGGCTCCGGGATATTACCTTCAAGATCAGTCCCGGCCAGTTTGTCTTCCTGACGGGAGAATCCGGCGCAGGGAAGAGCACAGTCCTGCGTCTCATTTATAGAACGGAACGGCCAACGAATGGAACGATCCTGGTCGACGGAGTTGACACGGCTTCGGTGCACGGAGGCTCTCTGACCAATCTGCGCCGTAAGATCGGAATGGTGTTCCAGGACTACATGCTGCTCTTCGACCGTACAGTCTACGATAACGTTGCTCTTCCTCTCGCAGTACGTGGCTTCAACAAGAACACGATGATGCAGGAAGTTGACAGGTACCTGGAGCAGGTTGGGCTCTCAGGATATCAACATCGTATCTGCCGTTCACTTTCAGGGGGAGAGAAACAGCGCGTCGCACTGGCACGAGCGCTCATCACGAAACCAAGTATAATCCTGGCGGACGAGCCAACCGGGAATCTCGATCTGAGCAACGGTGAAAAAGTGATCGAAGTGCTTCAGCAGGCTAACAAAAGTGGAACCACCGTGTTTATGGCAACTCATGACCTGTACCTTGTTCAGTCGAC
>CAZEWU010000138.1:0-4485 GCA_964516155.1 uncultured Caldisericota bacterium | reverse complement strand
GACCTGATGACTCCATTCAGTGTCGCTCCGGTAGCAGTTTCCTGTGTTGCTGCAGACGTTACGGCCCGTACGTCCTGGTTGCTGGATGGGGCCGATGTTGTTACAGCGGGGGTCGAGCTCCTCGTGGTAACGTTTGTGACCGCAACGGCGGTGAGTTTTGTTGACGCAGGTGAACTGGCGACAGTCTTCGCAGCAGTTTTTGCCGGTGTTTTCGGCTTTGCCGCCGCCGTGACTATGACGGGAGACTTGACGATATGGTAATATTTGACGTATGTCCAGGCGGTAAACAACCAGTCCAGCGTTGTCTTGTGACGATCAAACGTGTGAGCATCGAACAACGGCTGACCGTTTGACTGTTTTGCGACAACAAATACGGCATGGCGGAGACCCCACCAGTTGCCAAAGATAGCTATATCTCCCGGCTGCAGGCCTTTTGGCACCGCCTGCCCCTGCGATTTTTTCCATACAGTTGCTTTCAGAGAAGCCGTAAGATATTTATCCAGACTGTCGCATTGTGCGATACTGCCGCTTTTGTCTGTAGATGCGTGCGAGCGCAGATTGAGTCCTCCCGCAATGAGGCACTGTGAAACAAAATTGGCGCAGTCGTTAAAACCATAGTGCTGGAACTTCGAATTCCGCTTGTTCCACCACTGTTCAGCGTATTGAATAGCTTTGAGGGGATTGTAAGCCGCAGCGCTTGCATGCGGAACCGGCTGCAGACAGTAACTCGCTGTTGTGACAATCGTCAGCACGATGACGACAACAGTCTTGCGCCAATTCATATCTGATTTCAAATGGAACACGGGAGAGTCGCTCCTTTCTTCCAATATGTAAAGACCGGTCATGTTCTTTCCATCCAGCCGAATTTATTAAACGTTTCTCACAGCTTTTGTCAAGTGTGGACGAAAATGCTGTTTACCACACAAGGATATGGAGCGCATCCAGAAGCAGCAAAACATTTAGAATGCTGACGATACACGCTGTTGACCAGAGAAGGATGCGATCAGCGCGGCTGTTAGCATATTTTCCCATTACCCGCGGGTCTGAGGTAAGCAGGATCTGCAGGATAATCGTCCAGGGAAGCTGAATGGAGAGCGCTATCTGACTGAAGAGCAGTGCGCTGAAAGGTGCTGCGACAAGGAATACTATGCTAAGAGCTCCGATCAGCGTGATACATACCCCCATGCGCGTATGATTATCTTTCATATCATATGGTTCGCCCGCCATGCCGGCGACGATGCTTCCGCCTGCCATGCCGGCGGTGATGGAAGACGAGACCCCGGCCAGGAGGAGCGCTCCTCCAAAGACGACTGCTGCTCCACGCCCCAGCAGCGGGCGCAGCATCGCTTCAGCCTGACCGAGCTCTGTGACGACGGTGCCATGCGTGAAGAATGTTGCTGCTGCGAGGATGATCATGGCGCTGTTGATCGCCCAGCCGATGAGCATTGAGTTGAGAGTGTCGGCGAATTCGAACCGGAGCTGTTTTGTGATGGCAGCGGGCCCTTGCTGGTTGATCTGCCTGCTCTGGATGATCTCGCTGTGAAGGAAAAGATTATGCGGCATGACGACAGCGCCGAGGACGCTCATGATAACCGGCAGTGAACCGACTGGAACTGAGGGGAGCACCAGGCTTCGTGTCACCTGAAGCCATGGTATCCGTACCAGCGAGAGTTCATACAAAAACGACAGGCCGATGAGTGAAACGAATGCGATAATCAGTTTTTCGATGCGCCTATATCCATTGCTGAAAAGCAGCCATATGACGGCTGCGGTGACAAGCGCCGCTCCCGCTTTCACAGGCATTCCGGAGAGGATGTTGAGCCCGATTGCTGCGCCAAGGATCTCTGCCAGTGCCGTCGAAATACATGCTGCAACGGCAGACAGCAGGACTGGTCTTGCAAATCTTTCTGGAAGATATTTTGTTGCTGCTTCTGAAATGCAGAGGCCTGTGACAATACCGAGGTGAGCCGCATTGTGCTGAAGAATGATCAGCATGACCGTAGCCAGGGTAATGATCCAGAGGAGCCGGTATCCGTAGGTGGATCCCGCTGCAACATTCGACGCCCAGTTGCCGGGGTCGATGAACCCGACAGTCACGAGAAATCCGGGACCAATGTATCTGAGGAGTTCCAGAGCCTGCAATCGTGGCGTGTGGCCGCTGAAGGCTTTTCTCACGCGTTCTTGTATACTCATGCATGAAGTATATATTAGTTATGTTCCTTGCAAGATTTACGTGACTTTATGACGCATCCTCTTAAACTCCTGATTGCACTGCGGTTGACAAGAAGTATACTGTCACTACGTCAATGAGGTATTAGCGATATTCGAACAGGTTCCCGGTAACGGAGCGTGTCAGCGCCATGATGGCTCATCTTTCGTTTTTCTGTTGTCTGAATTAAGTGGAGGTTTTGATGCGTATTAAGATCGAAGTGCAAAGTGCTCTCGGGAAGTTTATATTGCCTCAAGGGTACAATTCCTATGTGCAGGGGCTCATCAATGCATGCATTCCGGAAGATGTTGCATGGCCCGGGGCTTCTGCCGGAGTCGAAGAAGCTCGCTTTAAACTGTTCACGTTTTCCCAGCTGTACGCAAAATCCGTAGAGCGTATTGATGTTGCTGCAGCTCAGACATCGGGGGAAGAGACCAGACATATCCGGTATCAGCTGGTATTCTCCTCCCCGGTGTGGTTTTATCTGTCATCCCCGAGCGACGAATTCGTCGAAGCACTTTCGCGCCAGTTGGAGCGTGCACACGACCTGCACCTTGAACATAACCTCATTGAGAAAGTGAATGTTTTGCAGGTTCGCACGCCATCGTTGCCCTCGCATGGGCCTGTGACCTGGCGTATCCGGACGATCAGCCCCATTACAGTGTATCAGAGCGATGGGAAAGACAATACTTCCACCCGCTATTTTGCTCCCGGAGATGCGCCCTTTGCCCCGATTGTTCTGGAAAACGCTATCCGCAAATACTTTGCATGGACGCAGGAGAAAGCCTTGACGAGCGGATTCAGCATTACCTGTCTGGATCGGATGCCGCATCTCGCTATCGTTACTTTCAAGGATACGCCTGTCCGGGGCTATATCGGCCGTTTTGAAATAACCGGGGATGCTGCGCTCCTTTCCTTTTTGTACAATACCGGGCTTGGCGGGAAGAACTCGCATGGTTTCGGGATGTTCGATATCATGAGCGGTGATGAGAACGGGCTGCATCGCCGGGAAGAAGAAAACCGGCGTTCTGATACCGGGAGAGAAGCAGGATCTGAAAGGCCGCATCAGGAAGCAGGCGTTTCCCGCCGGGAGGATGCTCACCAGCGTGACCATACGGAGCACAGGGATTTCAGGTCGCAGGGAAGGGAGCATGAGGGTGGGTCCCATTGGGATCACTCCGGGAGTAACGATCACAGAACAACTCGTGGCGGCAGGGAAGACCGTTTTGCAGGGCAGAAAAGCCATTCCTTCCGCAGGAGCGACTCTTCACCCCGCTCATCAGGGCGCGCTGGTTCGCAGCAGGATCATGGAACACGGCGCGGCGGCGAGGAGAATCATCGCAAGTTTGTCAGCCGGTACGCTCCGGATATCCGGCCCGTCAGCAGAGAACGCACCAATAATGGAAGTTACAGTGTCTGGGATGGGAAGCCGAAAACGGAATTGCCCCGGTTCGTGCGACCGGATGGGACAGAAAGTACGGGCGGACCGCGTCCATTTGAACATCGTGGCGGCGGTCAGCGAAGCAATGCGGCCGGACATGTTCAGCATGATCGTGATGAACAGCACGGCTTTGATCACAGAGGTTCGGGCAGAACCCCTGGAAAGCCTTATGCTCATGGGGAACGAACTGGTTTTCATGGACGCAGGGACAGAAAGGACGGTTTTCACGGCGCCTGATCTATTCTGTCGGCTGATGTAAGTTTGAGAGCGCCCCAAGGTCTTCAGGGGCGCTCTCCGTTTTTTCTTGTTCGCACTACGAAATACAGTATACTAATATTGTTTAAGCACTGACGAAAGACATACCACTTGCCGTTTGGGGGAAGTAATGGCACGAACTGCATCCCGAAAAGAGATTCTTGAAGGCCCCGTTATCAGGACTATGTTCCGTTTGTCCTGGCCTCTGATGATCTCAAGTCTCCTTCATTACCTGTACAATATGGCCGATACCTTCTGGGTGGGGCATCTGCCGGCTCCTGCAAATGCAGTGGCGGAAGCGGGACTCCAGGTTGCAGGGCCGGTCATCTTCTTCCTGATCGCTTTCGCGAGCGGTTTTAGCGCCGGTGGGCTTGCTCTTGTCTCTCAATTCATGGGAGCCCACCGCAGAGAAGATGCCGATAAGGCTGCTGCTCAAGCGCTTTCTCTTTCGCTCGTCTTCGGCTTTATTATCATGATCCTCGGGGTTATTTTCTCACCGGCGATCCTCTCTCTGCTGACGAATAACGTGGATATCGCGCGTGCAGGAACGATCTATACGCGTATCATATTTCTCGGGATG
>CAZEWU010000137.1:0-4504 GCA_964516155.1 uncultured Caldisericota bacterium | reverse complement strand
CGCAGCTTGATGCTGCCAACGATACCATCACCAAGAGCAACAGCGAAGTCGCGGCTCTCAAACAGTATGTCTCCTATCTTGGCAAGCTGGACAGTCAAGTCCGCAAAACGCTGGGGATCGGCAGCATCAACACATCGCTTGCCAGTATCCTCAAGACAACCTCCACGCCCACCCTGTCGGTCAGCCGTACTCTGGCGAGCAATGCCAAGCAGCTTGGTGCAAGCCTCCTGGTAACAGAGAAGGAAGCGCAGGCGCGTGAGAAGACCCTTGTTGTCCTGCAGGATGCTGCTGAGAAGTACAACAGCATGGTCGCAGAAACGCCGTCTGCCTGGCCGCTCTACGGCCTGATCACCTCTCCGTTCGGGTGGAGGTCTAACCCGTTTGGCGGCAGCGGGGGCGAATACCATAATGGTGTTGATATTGCAGCGCCATATGGTACGCCGATCCGCGCTACTGCAGACGGCAAGGTCGAGCAGGCCGGCTGGAACGGCGATTATGGTATCTCGGTCACACTCTATCACCGGGACGGCATTGAGACCTTGTATGGCCACATGAGCCGGCTGGCGGTATCTGCCGGAACACATGTCCGCAAGGGGCAGGTGGTCGGGTATGAAGGCGCTACCGGTCGGGCTACCGGCCCTCACTGCCATTATCAGGTCATGATCAATGGCACAGTGGTCAATCCGATGCCCTATCTTGACTAGGGGGACGTATGGCATTCGGAGTATCCAGAGAAACGGCCGCAAGCAAGACTGCATCGGTGATCGCAAGTGATCTGATCGTTACGGGAGACGTGGAGAACCAGGGCGATCTGCGTGTTGACGGCAAGCTGCAGGGAAACATCAGCGGACGGGGCACGATCACGATCGCTGTGTCCGGGATCGCCCACGGGAACGTCGAGGGTCGCCGTGTTATCGTGATGGGACACGTGGACGGCAATGTCACAGGGACCGAGCGTGTGGAGATCCTTGAGAAGGCGATCGTCAACGGGGACGTCACAAGCGGGTGTATCTCAGTTGAAGAGGGAGCGGTGGTTTCGGGCACATTCACAACTACGGTCCCTTTATCGGAAGAGGCTGTTGCAGCCGGCTGAGAAAAACACTCTTCTGGTTGAGGAGAAGATCATACCGGCGCCGCTATCATGGCGCCGGTTTTTTGTTTGCCATATGACAGGGTGCTGTGCTATACTCAAATGACAAAGCGGAGCGCCGTGTCCAGGGAATGACGAGAAGCCGTATGCTCTGCCGGAGGAGAATCGTGAGTGAGGGGAAGCTTTCCGAATTTTCAGCCCGCACTATTCTTGACGTGATCTGCGCCAGGGAGAATACCGTGCTTCTTTCGGCGAAGACGGGGACGGCATCGTATAACGTCGTGGCCGGGAACGGCGGTGTCCGGTTTGCAGACCGCGGTGAGCTGAAGGGCGAGGCGGCATTGTTCCTGCTGCTCATGGAAACAGAGGGAACCTTTGCCCTGAACCCCGTGCCGGCGGGACTGGGTCCTAACTGCATGTTTGCCAGTCTCCATGATGTGGATGAACGCTTTGCTGCATGGCGGAAGCGTCTGGACGGTGGCAGTCGCAGGTTTCTGGATCCCGGTCTGCTTTACTGGTGGCGAAGTCGCCTGAGCAAAGATGTCGCACAGCTTCCTCGTGCCGAATACGATATCACGCAGCTTATCCGTGACCGTGCTCTGAATATCGATGTCCTGACTTCCGTCCTCGGCGCCGACATCCTGGACGTCTGCAGGATCCTGAAGAGCATGGCACAATATCCTTCTTTTGAAGAGGTCCTCTTTGTCCGGCCGCAGCGCAGGTCTCCGTATCACTGTATTGTCGCATCCCGGGACGCTGTGTTGTCCAACGTATTCTGGCAGCATGTGTGTGGTGGCGAAACGCCGCTTCTGTGGGACAGCAGGACGCTCCTGTATGCGCGTTCTGTTGCTCATCCGGTGTATGATCTTGATCTCGTGGTCCTCACCCAGGTTCTGGACGAAGCGATGAAAGAGCTGATCGAGCGTGCGGATATGATGATATTTTTGCTCGGGGGACTGCCGTTGGATGAGGAAAAGTACGTGCAGGAGCTGCGGGAGCTCAATCCGGCAATGACGGTGTTTTTCTGGGGGACACAGCGGAGAAGCTGGACGCGGCATGTTCCACAGTCCGTGTTTTTCCAGACGCCGCTGGAGCGGGATGCTGTCCTGCAGGCGCTGGACGTGTTTCTGTAGCAGGACAGTGAACGGGTGAGGAGAACGGTAAAATGAGCCGCGGGTATGCTGCGACGCGCATGGGCGTTCCGGCTCTGCCGACGTCGAAATGCCTTTCCTTTGAACGACTGATGGTCTTTTCACCAGAAGAAGGCTGCATCTCATGACAGCGGTTATCCGGTCAGATGACCCGCGACTGATCTGCCACGGACGGATCAGCCATATCCGGCCGTGGGGCCCGGTGCTCGCCTGGTGCGGGACGGAGGTGCTCTTCCGTATACGGGCGCTGGATCCTTCGCACCCGGTCGTTCTTCGGTTCCGGTTCGGGCCGGGGATGACCACGGGCGTTGTGCAGGAGATCGGGCAGAACTGGTTTGATGTGCGTGCCGGGGAATCTCTGCTGGCAACGTTCAACGTGCCGCAGGGGACAACGTACGTGAAACAGACCAAACTTCCGGTGCAGGATGGGAATGCGGCGGGGATCCAGGTTACCCTGTTCAAGCGTTCCGAGGCGCGTGCCGGGACGACCGCGCTCCTTGGCATCGAACTGAGCAATGCCGAATTGATTGCTCCTCCGCCGGAGCCTCGCTTGCATATCGCGTTCTACGGGGATTCCGTCACAGTCGGAGCATGCGACGAGGACGGCGCCGAAGACCAGTGGGAGGACCGTTCGACTCATGATTACTACTATTCCTATGCTGCTATCGTCACACGGGCGCTCGGTGCAGCCGGAACGACGATAGCTGTCAGCGGCATGGGCGTTGTGACCGGATGGGTTCCCTTTACGGCGGAACAGGTGCGGGACCGGACTGCTCCCGACCCTGCAGCGCCTCTCTGTCCTCCGGACGAACCGGAACCGGACATCGTCGTGATCGCCCTGGGCGAGAATGATGATTCTGTGACGCGCGCTAACGGCCGACTGTTCCCGACAGGATTCAGCAAGGCTTATGTACGCTATGTCCGTGGACTTCGTGCGCGTTCTCCGCATAGTCTGTTCGTCTGTCTGCTGGGCGGAATGCCGGGCGGTTCCTGCGGTCCAGAACTGATTGGCGCCTGGAGCGAGGCGGTACGTATTCTTGCTGACCGGGATCCGCATCTGCGTTTTCTGCACGTGGAACAGTATTCTGAAACACACCCCCGCATCCCTGCTCAGTATGCTCTGGCGACAGACCTGCTGGCCTTCTTGCGGGAAGATTGTGGTCTTGACGCGGCCGCCCCGACTGAGTAGTATGACGTCAGACGCTGAACCGGCAGGACCGGCGCAGCAGATTCCGGAAGGTGAGACGTATGCAGCAGCAACAGCATGGACGGACGCTGAACAAGCGCAAGGTGGTAACGCTTCTGGCGTGTTTGCTGATCGGATGGCTTATCTGGAACGTTCTTTCGGCGCTGTTCTACATGGAGAAGGCGAATCGTGAAGCGACAAAGACGTTCGATGAACTTTCCCGCGTGACCGGTCAGACCCTGGCGGCCCAGAAAGGTATGGAATATCATGCTACCAAGGGATATGTCGAAAAGGTCGCGCGCGAAGACATGCTCATGAGCAAGAAGAATGAAACGGTGATCCTGTTCCCGGTCGATCACACCGGCGGGACGTCGTCGCAGCCTGCTGAGAAAGCCGTGTTGCCGCAGAGTCTGGAGCGGTTCATTGAATGGGTGAAGGGCTGGTTCTGATGTTGCATTTTTAGTAGCCTGCTGTAAGCTGTTCCCTTGGAGCCTGTTCAGTTTACAGAGCTATCTTGCGTAGAGGTGAGTGACTACTTTAATGGCAGAAGAGCATCGTATCAAGCTTGCTCAGGGCATTGTCGTCAAGATTGTTCCATTCGGAGCGTTTGTCAAAACAGATACCAACGAGGTCGGTCTGGTCCATATTTCTGAAATCAGCGATACGTATGTCAAGGACGTCCATCAATTTCTGAAAGAAGGGGACAAGGTCACTGTCCGTGTCATCGGACGGAATAAAGACGGCAAGCTGAATCTGTCCATCAAAGCCGCTAAAAAAGCTGGTGAGCCGGAAGGTGCTGCTCCGGCAGCAGGCGCGCCGGCGTCCAGCAGCGCTCCATCAGCAGGACACTATTCCCGTCCTTTCCGCGAAAAACCGCAGCTCAGTCCTTTTGACATGATGATGAAGCGCTATCTGCAGGATTCGCAGGAGTGGCAGGTCACAAAGAAGAAACGCACCGAACGCAAGCGCGGCTGATTCCTTTATTCCAGGCTTGACAGAGGCCGCTGCCTCTGCTACTATATTCGCGTTTCCAGATCAATCCCGGCGGCGTAGCTCAGTTGGTTAGAGCATTCGGCT
>CAZEWU010000136.1:1018-4531 GCA_964516155.1 uncultured Caldisericota bacterium | reverse complement strand
GTGTCCAGTGTCTCCGAAAGTGTGCCGATCTGATTAAGTTTGATAAGAACCGCATTAGCTGCCTGCTCAGCGATACCACGCGCTACACGCTGCGGGTTCGTCACAAAAAGATCGTCGCCAATGATCTGGATAGTATTACCCAATTCACGGACCATTGTGGACCAACCGGACCAATCATCTTCAGCGAGGCCGTCCTCAATCGAGATAACAGGGTACTCAGAACAAATCTTCTTATACTCCGCCACAAGTTCTGCAGAATTGACCTGTTTCCCATCGAATCTGTAGACACCATCGGCATAGAACTCGCTGCTCGCTGAGTCCATGGCTAGATAAATATCCTTACCCGGCTTGAATCCGGCTGCTTCAATAGCACGCAGAAGATGGTCCAGAACGTCTCTTGTGGATTTCAGATGAGGAGCAAACCCTCCTTCATCTCCTACAGAGACAGCTTCTCCTTCTTTTGCCAGAATTGACTTCAATGCCTGGAAGGTCTCAGAACCATACCGCAGGGCCTCATGGAATGTTGGAGCACCAGCCGGAATAATAAGAAATTCCTGAACTGACAGACCCGCATCCGAGTGTTTGCCACCGTTAACGACATTCATCATCGGAGTTGGCAGCAGATTTGTGCTGACGCCGCCCAGATACTGATACAAAGGAAGCGCCGCAGAATCGGCTGACGCCACTGCTGCCGCCAGTGAAACTGAAAGCATGGCGTTGGCTCCCAACTTCGATTTGTTCTCCGTGCCATCCAGTTCCAGCAAACGTTTGTCAAGCGCCCGCTGCTCGCTGGCGTCCATACCCACGATCGCAGGTGCAATGATGTCATTAACATTAGCGACTGCTTTCAGAGTTCCCTTTCCCTTATATCGGGTTTTGTCACCATCACGAAGCTCGAGCGCCTCGTGACTTCCTGTCGACGCACCGCTTGGAACTGATGCTACGCCAACATATCCGTCATCAAGCATCACCTTGGTACGTACAGTCGGAAAACCTCGGGAATCGAGAATTTCATAGGCCTTGACTGACACAATCATCCCCATAGTTCTCTCCTTTGTTATCTGGCCCGGCGCTTGACCAGCCGTCAGGCAAACAGAGATAAGGGCAAAGACAACCCCCTCTAACTGGTTCAGGCAGGCTGTTGCCGGACTTCATGGATAGTATACGGGCAAACTGAAAAAAAAAACAAGAAGAAACGTGAGAAATCAGGCCTGAACGTCTGTCCTTTTTTCCAGTGCCTGCGTCAGTGTGAACACATCAGCAAACTCCAGATCGCTTCCTTTGGGAATTCCAGTCGCAAGGCGCGTTACACGGACGCCGGAACCAGCAAGCAATCGGGCAATATACATGGCTGTGATGTCCCCATTGAAATTTGGGTTCGTTGCTATGATGACTTCCTGAACCTGATCCCGCGAGACGCGATTGGCAAGCTGATCCAGCTGCAACTCACCGGGACCTATGCGAGCGATGGGATCAATCCGCCCATGCAGTACATAGTATAATCCGCGATATGCACCCGTTTTCTCAACAGCTGACAGGTCACGGATCTCCTCAACAATGCAAAGAATATGTGAATCCCGTGTGGAATCCTGGCATACCTCGCAGAACTCGCCTTCTGCGAAATTTCCACATCGCTTGCAAAAGGTAATCTCACGTTTTGCCGCTATAAGAGCTTCCGCAAGAGACTGAATCTCTTCCTGCGGCTGGTCCAGAAGATAGAAGACCAGTCTGTCAGCAGCCTTCGGCCCTATACCGGGTAACGTGCTCAGTTTGGCCGATAATTCCAGAAAACGCTTGGGAAGGAACACTCTGCCTATCCCAGACCCGGGATACGCGGAAGACCCGCAGTCACTTTTTTCATGAGCTCTTCCGCCTGGCGATCCGCCTCAGCCTGTGCCTCGCGCACAGCGGCAACAAAGAGATCGGCGATCATCTCTGCATCACTGAGATCAAATCCCTGCTGAACAGTTACGCTAATGATGTCTTTCTTTCCGTTCACAACAGCTGTGATGGCTCCTCCACCAGCACTTGCAGAAATACGACGGTCAAGAAGCTCCTGGTCAGCACGTGCAGCATCTTCCTGCATCTTCTGCGCCTGTTTCATGAGATTATTGACGTTATACATAGCCACCTCTTAAGAAAGTAGTCTAGAAATTTCACGAACCAAAAAGCGATTCAGTCGCATCGAATGTCTTTTTAAGCAATTCCAGCTTGTCATCGTCAGGGTGATCAACTTTCTCCCCGTCCGATGGCTTCGCCTCAGATGAACCCTTCTCCGCTAACACGACTTTTTCAACGGCATATATCGTCCGGGCGGCTGGAACAAGGGTCTCATCCCGCTTCTGCTCAAGCATGGCACGGTAGAGTTTTGCCTTGGGGCCAAGGATGATATGAAGTGTGCCGTCGGCAACGGTAACTTCCTGTACATCCAGCGCCTGGAGCATGATACCGATAGGTTTGCTCGCCTCAGTAACAAGCGACTTAAAACGCTCCCATTGATCCGATTGAGGCCCATGGTGAGTTTCGGCGAGCGTGGAGACGGGCTCACGATCCGCTGGCATTTCTGGTTCTGCAATATGAGCGGTAGCGCTCTGCGCCGATGATGGCACCGCCTGCTCTACGGGATGCGATGGCAGCGCAACGTTTTTAAAAGAAACAGCCGGAGCAAAACCGTGAGGCACCTCGGTACCAAATGGCAACCCCAGAGCAATGGCGAGAAGAAACGCCTGGAGGAGAGGGTAGGGATTGGACAGATAGACCAATTGCTGCTGGATCCTTGAAAAAGAACTTATCAGATTGATAAGCGCTGAATCCGGAAATGCACTGAACTGTTCCGCAAGTCTGCCGTCCCCGTCAGCAACATCCTTGCCAGCAACCTTGTCGAGCAGATAACTGCTGACAAGAGCGATAGTCCTTTCCACGAGATCCGCCGGCTCAATGCCAGCCCTTTCTAACTGATCCAGCGTCTTGCTCATGGCCTTCGGATCTCTGTCCAACAGACTTTTTACGAGGAGTATCAGGTTCTCCTCTGTCGGAAGACCCAGTAAATCCAGAACGGTCGCCCCGGTAACGGACTCGTCCCCGAAAACAGAGAACTGATCCACCAGCCCAATCGCTCCCCGCATCGAGCCATCGCTGAGATCAACAATCTGTCGCAGTGCATCATCAGTGATATGGGGAGCTTCTTTGTCACGCAGTTTTCTGAGGAATTCCAGCATGGAAACATCAGGGATACGTTTGAAATCAAATCTCTGGCACCGTGAAAGAATAGTTTCAGGAAGTTTCTGCGGTTCTGTAGTAGCAAGAATAAAGACAACGTACTCCGGTGGCTCTTCAAGCGTCTTGAGCAATGCGTTGAAAGCCTGAACCGTAAGCATATGCGCTTCGTCAATGATAAAAATCTTTTTACGGCTTCGCGCAGGGACAAACCTTGTTGATTCACGCAGATCACGGATCTCATCGATGCCGCGATTGCTGGCCGATTCGGCATTCGCCAGCGACAGCAGGCTGCCG
>CAZEWU010000136.1:0-1008 GCA_964516155.1 uncultured Caldisericota bacterium | reverse complement strand
AACGCCGTTATTTGAAGCGCCGTCGATCTCTATTACATCGATATCGTTTCCTGCCGTAATGGCCTTACAGTGTTCACATGCCATACAGGGGCTGCTCGTTGGTCCTTTTTCGCAATTCAACGCTTTTGCCAGGATCCGGGCTACTGTCGTTTTCCCAGTTCCCTTCGGGCCTGAGAACAGATATGCATGCGAAATGCGCCCGCTCTCCACAGAACCCTTAAGAATACGGACGATAGTTTCCTGTCCTATAACAGAATCGAACGTTACAGGGCGATACTTTCGATATAGCGAGACATACCGTTCAGTCACTTCCATAGTAGATTCAGTATATTGTCCGCATCCAGCTTTGCAAGAAATAAACAGACTCATCATTATTGAGAATCGGGCCTGCATTGGCTATACTCTTTAAACCATGAGGAAAATGATGCATGGGGTCCTGATAATCTTCCTGATCGTGGCGCTGCTGTTCCTGTCGATATATACAGCCATTGTTCTGTTCGGCAGGAGACAGCAGTCGGAGAACGCTGACATAATCTGCACATTCGGCGCTGCAGTCTGGGGAAATGTTCCATCTCCGGAACTTGCCGCGCGCATCAGCTGGGCAAGGCACCTTCAGCAGCAGGGACGCAGTCGCCTGCTCTTCCTTTCAGGTGGGTCGACCGGAGGTCCTTTGAGCGAGCCGGATGTCATGGCCGCTACAGCCGTAAGCGAGGGATCTCCTCGTGAAAGTCTTGTCCTTGATACTAATGGAACATCAACGTCGCATACGCTTCAGAACCTCAAACAGTACATGCAAGACAACAAACTCACGACGTGCCTCATGGTGTCATCCCCATTCCACATGGCACGAATTATGGTCCTTGCACGACTTTACGGGATCAAAGCTTACAGCTGTCCACCGGACGAGACTCCTCTGACTTTGGATCCGTCCAACAACATGCGGGCTGTCTTACGCGAAGAATTCGCTTTGTTCAAAGATGTCCTGGTCTTTCTTCTCTCCCGGGATAC
>CAZEWU010000135.1:1970-4588 GCA_964516155.1 uncultured Caldisericota bacterium | reverse complement strand
GCTTTCCTGAGCATCATCAAGGAATCGTTCCAGTTATCGCGCATCAACCTGCTCATGGTGGAAAACGACCGATTCACCCGCTTTTTCGCCGTGCCTCCTCCCAAAGAAACGCTGTCCCCGCAGGAGACGCTTGCCCGCATGAACACCGGCAAAGGGATTGTCGGCCAGACACTGCATGACCGGACGATCATCAACATTCCGGATGTCACCATGCATGCCAATTATATCAACGCAGATCCTTCCACAGCCAGCGAACTCGGCATTCCTCTCAAAAGCACCGACGGCAGGATTACGGCCGTCCTCAACCTGGAAAGCGGACAGAAGGATTATTTCTCGAACGACGTCACGGCCGATATCCTGGCCATTGCAGGGGAGATCCAGGAGTTTCTGCAGGGGCGCCTTATCTGGGAAGAGGTCAAACAGCAGCGCAATATCCGTGAGGCGCTCAACCGCGCTGAACTGGAAAATATATCGGTTTCCACTCTGGAAGAGGCCGTCTCGCATCTGACCCGCCTCATGGCACACACGCTCCCGGAACGGTCCGGCGCCGTCCTGCTGGAAAACGTCAGCGATACCGTCCACCCGTGGAAATCCCTGCGGACAGCCAGACGGGAAGATGCACAATTCCTGCAGACCCTTGACAATGAACTGTGCGCCCGGCTGGCAACAACCCACTCGCTGGTCCGGTCCATCACCGGCCTGCTGCAGGAGCGGAAATTGCTGGTGCGTCAGCTGAACTTTGAGCAGCGGCTGGTCGGGTTTGTTATTCTCGGAGCGGACGAGACCAGTCCTCTGACGGCAGGAGAGACCAGTGCATTCAATCTGTTCATGGCATACGCTGAGTCGATCGTGCAGAAGATGTTCCTGAAACAGCGCACAGAGCGGCTCACGACTTATCGCATAGCCGCAAAAGAACTGATCGATGCGTCGCTCAAGCATACGGATCTGCGCCAGTTCCTGGCAGCAACAGCGCGCAAACTGCAGAGGATCGTCGGTGCCGACGCTTCGGCCTACATTCCCTTTGAGCCGGATCGTCACCGATTCGATCTCCTGAGCGCCGACGCCAACGGCTTCTCCCCCGAAACCTCGAAAGAACCGGCTCTCCTGCAGGAAACTCTCAGCAATCCGGGAACCATGGTCATCCACACCGAAATGACGGGCGAGACTGCCCCGATCGCTCCGGGGGCCACGACAGAACTGGCCCTGCACGTCACACTGGAAGGGTTCCTGTACGGCGTCTTCTATATTGCTTTCCTGCGGCCGGTCTTCCTCACGGAAGAAGAACACCGCATGATGGAGACATTTGTCTCGGATTGCAGTCTTGTCGCGGAGAACATCCTCTACGTCCACCGCATCGATGAACTCTCCGTTACTGATGAGCTCACCGGACTGGGCAACTACCGCGCCTTTGTGGCTCACTCCACAGAACAATCGGAGCGCACCGCACGCTTTGGTGAAGTCTTCTCGCTGCTCTTCTTCGATATCGATGATTTCAAGAGATACAACGACACTTATTCGCATCTGGACGGCAACCTTGCCCTGCAGGGAATCGCCGACATCCTGCGTCACAGCATCCGCAGTGTCGATGCGGCGTACCGTTACGGTGGTGAGGAATTCGTCGTTCTCATGCCAGGCGCCTCATCAGCCGATGCACGCAAGGCGGCAGAACGCATCCGGTCCTCGATCGAGCGGAACAGCACGCGCGACCGCCGGCGTTTCCGCTCCGTTGTCACGGTCAGCGGAGGAATCGCCAGCTTTGACGACCGTGTTTCCGACCCAAAGAATCTTCTGCTGCTGGCCGACCTTGCCATGTATCAGGCCAAGAAGAGCGGGAAGAATGCCATTTATCTGCTGGACACCCTCGCCAGCCGCAACAGGGCGGCACCGGGGACAAACGAGTAGCACAGTACCTCTGTGAAGCAAGGAGAAAACGTGTCATTATCCAAAGAGTGGAATTGGAGCATTGTACAGGATCCGATGTGGCTGCAGCCTTCTGAAGAGAGTTACTATCTTGCGCAGCGATGGCGGGATGCAGGATACAGAACGTTCCTGGATTTTGGATGCGGGCTGGGCAGACATGCGATCTTCTTCGCCCGGAAGGGATTTTCTGTCTCGGCCTTCGATCTGTCATCCGACGGCGTCGCGCATCTGCATACGTGGGCTGCACAGGAGAAACTGAACATCGACACGCGCGTCGCAGACATGCTGAACCTGCCCTATGCCGACAATACCTTTGATTGTCTGCTTGCCTACCATGTCATCTCGCATACTGATACGGCAGGAATGAGAAAGGTCATCGCCGAGATCGGCCGCGTCCTCCGGCCCCATGGTGAATTCTATGTCACCCTGTGTTCCAAGGAAACGTGGTCCTTCAGCCAGGCCGGCTTTCCGAAGGTTGACGACAATACGGTCCTGAAGACCTGCGACGGCCCCGAACAGGGGATCCCTCATTTCTATGCAGGACTTGACGACATCCTTGGCATGTTCCGGCAGTTCAACTTGCGTGGAATCCGTCACGTTGACGACTGTTCCCCCAATGGACTCAAACACAGCAGCAAGCATTACTTTGTCCTCGGACAGAAACCATAGCATGGAAAAGAGTTCTCGACAGAAGAAAG
>CAZEWU010000135.1:0-1870 GCA_964516155.1 uncultured Caldisericota bacterium | reverse complement strand
GACTCTATCGTGACAAAACGCCTGCTGCTGCGCCGTCTGAGAGCGACGGATGCCGACATGATATTCAGTTATCACTCGAACCCCACCGTCGTTCGAGATCAGCTATGGCATCCGGTCCACTTCGCCGAGGTAGAAGAGTTCGTCACCGACCAGACGGGCATTGTCCCGGATACTCCCGGTACCTGGTTTCAACTGGCGATCTGCCGCAGGGAGGATGGGATATTCGTCGGCGACTGCGGCATGTATTTCCCGGAAAACGATCCTCTGCAGGCTGAGATCGGATATACGCTGATACCATCTGAGAAACACCACGGTTATGCCACAGAAGCCGTACGGGCAATTCTCGGATACCTGTTCGGAACATGCCGCAAACACCGGGTCACCGCATCGGTCAATGCCCGCAACACTTCTTCCATTGCCCTCCTGAAACGGATCGGCATGCAGCAGGAGGCACATTTCCGGGAAGACGTTCTTCTGGACGGGGTATGGTGCGACAGTCTGGTCTATGCGATCCTGGAAAGAGAATGGAACGAACATGCAGGAAAGTTCTGAGAACGCCGCCACAGAACACTGTCAGCCCCAGGCGTTCATCTGAAACCAGAAATGACGCCCCTCATGCGATCAACGACCGAGAAACGGAACAGGACATCTCCTCCTTCCGTACCCGGTGCGCCGTGCCGTTCGCTCCACCGGCGGGTCAGGCGGCTGGCCCTGATCCTTCTGCTCACGATCGTAGTGTACAGCACCTGCGTCGAGCCCTTCTGGATTCAGGTCGCCCGGTACACTCTCCGGCGCTCCGACTTGCCGGCGGCATTTGACGGACTGCGCATCGTTCTGCTGACAGACGTTCATCGCGGGTCCTTCATCTCGCAGCAGCGTGTCCATACCATCGTCGACCAGGTCAATGCCCTGCAGGGGGACCTGATCGTCCTGGGCGGCGATTATATCCAGGGCGGCGACCGGTACATCGTGCCCTGCTTTGAGGAACTTAAGCGTCTGAAGGCACCGGACGGCGTCGTGGCCGTGCTGGGCAATCATGACAATGTCGGAAACAGGCAGCTTGTACGTGATCAGATCAACGCCTCCGGCATGCGCGACCTTGACAATACCGGTTTCTGGCTGGTACGCGGCCCCTATCGTCTGCGTATTGCAGGCGTTGATGAATGTATCACCGGCTTTCCCGACCTTGCAGCAGCCCTAGGCGACGCGAACAAGGACGACTACACCATCCTTGTCGCCCACAACCCCGCATATGTCGACAGTATCCCGGACAACGGGATGGTCGACCTCGTGCTGTCCGGCCACACCCATGGCGGGCAGGTGACCCTGTTCGGCTGGGTGCCCCATGTGCCGGCTTCATTCGGCGGCAGGTGCTACCTCACCGGTCTGGTCCATCGGGGAACGACGGATGTCATCATCTCCAACGGCACCGGTATGTCGATCGCGCCGGTGCGTTTCTGCGCCCGTCCACAGATCGTGGTCATTACCCTGAAAACGGCCGCACCGGCATCATAGAAGCATGTGATACAGCGTTCATCCGGAGGTGTTCATTTTGAAATATGTTGTTGTTGCAGCGCGCACAACCGACTATCCCCACCCCATGCGCCTTGCGGAGGGGTCCCGCGTTCTCGTTGGACAGAAGTACGCCGGCCACGCCGGATGGGAAGGGTGGATCTGGTGCAAACAGGAAGGCCGGCAAGGCTGGGTACCCGACACGCTGATCCATCTCCAGCCGGATGGAACAGGAACAGTCACGGAAGCATATGATGCAACCGAACTCACAGTAAAAGAGGGAGATGTCATTGTTGTCACACGGGAAACAAACGGCTGGTACTGGGGACGGAACCAGAGGAACAATGAAACAGGGTGG
>CAZEWU010000134.1:0-4592 GCA_964516155.1 uncultured Caldisericota bacterium | reverse complement strand
ACTGATCGGCATCATCATCTGGATCCTGTTCATGCTTTTCTCCATGATCATGGGCATCGTCAGTAACAGGTAAGAAACGCAGCCCCGCAATCTCCCGTCCCGCAACAACCACGCGCAGCCCCGGTTCAACGCTCCGGAACGATGTATCAGCTGCGAATTCTGCGCAAGAACCTGCTCTGCAGGGGCCGTCACGATAAAACCGGAAACGACGCCTGCGGGCCGCAGAAGCTAGCGGATCCTGTGCGGACGGAAAGCACGATTAGCCCACGAAAGAGCTTCGCGGTCGGTCACTTCGTGAAAGTCGGCATAGAACTGACTCACCGCCATGAGCCACTCAGCGGCGGTCACTGTGATTGTGCGGTACCCGCGCACACCGAACTGACGCAGGACCTCGCGGTCTACGACCGGCGTCCCGATGGTCGGGATACACCCCATGCTTGTGACCACATCCACCGCCGCGATCATCGTTGATCCGGTCGCTATGCCGTCGTCCACGATGAGGACGCGGGCGCCGCGTTCCCACGTCTGCGGGATATAGCGCTCGAACAGCTCTGCATAAAGGACCAGCCGTTCTTTCTCAAATCCGATCTCGGCTGTCAGACGGCCCTGTTCTTCATGTGCCGACTCAGCAGAGAGCACCGTGGCAAAACTGCCCGCGCCCGCGTACCCGAGAGCTCCGATAGCCAACTCATCATGAGCGGCGGCACGCAGCTTCCGGACGAGCAGGACGCCGAAAGGAAGGCCCAGCTGCTGCGCACAGACAGCGCCGACCACGACGCCTCCCCGTGGAATTCCGCAGCAGAGATCAAAGGTGAGCCTCCGGTTCCACACCTCATCAGCCAGTTTTACACCCGCTTCTTCCCGTGACAGAAAAATCATACGTTCCTCGCTCCGGAGCCCCGTCATGCCGGCAACGGTACTCTGTCGACATCAGCATGCCAAAACCCGGCGTTTGGTCAACACCGTCAGCAAAGGTCAGAAAGAAGGATTCCGGAAACAGCCGGAAACGCAGTCAGATACGGAAGTACCAGAAAATGGCGGTCTCGCCTTCGGAGCCCTGGGTCGCCTGAAGGTACAGACGGTCAAAACCTCCGATCATGAACCCATAATCACGATAGAACATGCATGCAGTGACATGGATATCCTGCGTCTCGGCATGCAGCCAGTGCAGGCCATGATCCCTTGCCCAGTTGACAACCGTATCCATCAGCGAGGTGGCGATCCCATGATGCCGGTGACCATGTTCCACCCGCAGATTCCAGACACGCGCCATGCCGTTGCGATCCTTCTGAACGCAGATCTGACCGACCAGCGTGTCTCCCGCAAAAGCAAGGAAGACAGCGGCATCATCACGTCCGATCAGCAGACAGGCAGAGGTAGGAGCCTCTTCCTTCTGATACGGCATGCCGACCTGTTCCACATCAAAGTCCCAGCCGCATCCGCAATTAGAAAGAAGGATACGCGCTTTGACGGTGAAGACGCTGCGCAGCTGGTCGACGCAACCGGCCAGACTGGTCGTCGCACGGACGATACGTATTTCTTCCAGTCCCGATTCATTTTCCATACCAATATCATATGCAAACGTCGAGCTGAAAGCAGAATACGCTTTCACAACCGTATGATCCCGCCATTCTGCAGATATACTGAAAGGTATGCAGCGAGATTCAACGATCAGCGCGCACCTGGTGCGCTATGTTCTGACTATCATAATCTGTCTTTCCGCCGGCGTCGCTATGGCGGGATGCAGACGCAATGCCGGACGTACCGGCAGGGAGGTTTCCATGACATTGACCGTTACAAGCAGTTCGTTCACGACCGGAGCCGCAATCCCGACCCGGTACAGCGGTGAAGGAGAAGACCTGTCACCGGCACTCAGCTGGAAAGGGGCTCCTGCAGGTGTCAGGAGTTATGCCGTCGTCTGCGACGATCCCGACGCTCCCTCAGGAACGTGGGTTCACTGGCTCCTGTGGAATATCCCGGCCACAGCGACAGCGATCCCGGAGCATCTTCCAACAAGCGCCGCTCTGCCGGACGGTTCCCGTCAGGGAACCACCGACTTCAAGCGTACCGGGTACGGCGGTCCGCTCCCGCCGCACGGGAGTACCCACCGGTATTTCTTTCATGTCTATGCGCTGGATATCGCACTCTCCCTGGCTCCCGGCGCCCGCCGCTCTCAGCTGGATGCCGCCATGAAGAGCCACATTCTGGCCCAGGGAGAGCTCATGGGGACATACTCACGGCGATGAATCGCCCTTCGACCATGGAGCAACCTGGTTCTGCGGCTGTCTGGTTCGATACGAGCGGGGGAAGTCCACACCCTCCAGGTGCTGGAGCTTGCCGCACACCGCTGCGGCCAGGGGGATATTGCAGCGATCGTCCTGGCATCGCAGACCAGGCGCAGCGCCGTCCAGGCGATCCCTGTCTTTGCTTCTCTCCGTGTGCCTGTCATCGTTGTAACGCACGTCCCCTGCGAAGCGGACGGCCCGGACGGCCAATTCCCCATCGGTCTTCTCCGTCCTGAATACGCTGCCAATCGACGCGCTGTCACAGCAGCCGGATTCCGGATCATTCAGGGAACGCGCCCGCCTGCCCCTTTGTCCCGTGTACTGGACTGGAGCGCACCGATCCCCGAGAGTGTCCTGGATGCTGCTCTCGGCCTCTTCGGTCAGGGAACAAAGATCGCTGTGGAAACTGCAGTGATGGCAACAGACGCAGGAGCCGTCGATCCCGATGTCTCTGTCGTATCCTGTGCCAGTACCTGGGCTGGATACGGCGCTTGTCGTCCACACTGTCTACAGCACTGACTTTCTGCTCACGGGCGACGTGACTGAGTTCATCGCCAAGCCACGGCACCGCGTGAACCGGCGCCATGAATGGGAAAGCCCCGGCTGGGAGGGCGACACCAGACCATACCGCAGCACCTGACCAGTCGGTCCGACACAGCCGGGGAGGGTACCAGCTCTTTCCGGCTTGATGCAGCCATGAACGACCGTATCCCCCAGTGCAGAGCAAACTGGTGAAAACGTCCGCGAGAAAGCAGGCTATTCCCCGCTGGCGGTCCCCTTGTTCACTGTGATCGTGATTGTTACAGTTTTCGTCGCCTGATTCCACTGGACCTGCGCGCCAAGGTGCTCGCTGATGAACCGGATCGGCAGCATTGTCCGCCCTTTTATGATACTGGCGGGTACATCCATGGTTGCGCTTTTTCCATTAACAACAGCCGTTCGGTTCCCGATCTGCAAAGCCAATGTCGTTCCACCCAGCTCCACCTGGACGCTGCGGGTACCCGCTGTCCAGGCGATCGTCCCGCCAAGCCCTTCGATGATGGGGCGCAGAGGAACGAGCGTCCGTCCGCCGACAATGGCGGGAGGACTGTCCAGCGTTATTTTCTGATCGTCGACATGCGCCGTTGTACTGCCGACCGTGAGCGTTACAACATGCTGATCGGGATCTGAAACCTTCGCAAACGTTGCAATTACAGACTTGTTAGTGTCCATTGTGATCGCAAGAGGATTGTCCGTACTCTGCACATCGCCGCTCCATCCCGTGAACTTCCAGCCGGCGGCGGGTTTGGCGGTCAGCGTGACCATACTCCCCGTTGTATAGGAGGACTGCTGTGGATCAGCGCTGATCAGGCCGTTTCCCTTGACAGCCGAGACGAGGGTGCGTGCGACACCGGCCGTTCCGCCAATGACATATTTCTGCAGGCTCTGCTCGTCGCCATTGAACCAGTCGTGGTCAACAGCACTTGCAGAGATGCCTGGGACCTTGTCTGTACTGGCATACTGCCAGAACGACCAGGAATTCCAGCCGCTGATATTAGGCTGGGAGGCAGAGGTATAGGCCGCAATCCAGAGGGAATACCGTTCATCGATCGTGGGATCAGCCTTGTGGAGATTGGCGGCAACAGATGAGCAGCAATAGATGATGGGAGTAACCCCTGTTGCCGCGCGCACAGCGTTTGCCCACTGATCGATCCACTTCACCATGGCCACCCCGGGAAGGCAGTAACGCGGTTCAAGGTCCAGAACCGGCGCCAGTGCCAGGGGCGCTACATAGTGTCCCGCGACTTTGAGGAAGTAGGCCGCTTCCGCGGCCGGTGTATTTTCATCGGCCCAGGCGACATGATAGACACCGACCAGAACGCCTGCCGCCTGTGCAGCGGGGACAAACTGGTCCAGGCATGAATCGGTAATGCCCGTTCCCTCGGTAGCCTTGATAAAGGCGAACTGAACGCCATACGCCTTCACCGCCGCCCAGTCAATGGGTGACTGGTTTCGCCAGACATCGATCCCCTGGATCATGCCGACACGCATCTGGACGGGAACGTTGATAGCGCTGTTCCCGCAGCTGACGCGCACCAGCCCCTGGTATGTTCCAGACTGCAGGCCGCTGCGGCTGACATTGACAGTGATCTGCTGGCTGCCGCTGACAGGGATGGATCCGGCAAGCGGCGATACGCCGGCGATCCAGGAAGCACCGGGGACGATCGTAAATGTGAGAGGCGTCGTACCGGTATTCTGAAGAGTCAGGGCCAGGCTGGTACTGTCCCCGCCAAAATCTAGCTGTGGTGGAACAAAGAACAACCCCTG
>CAZEWU010000133.1:4239-4620 GCA_964516155.1 uncultured Caldisericota bacterium | reverse complement strand
GCATGGGCGATTGGGGCTACCGCTGGTATGGTCCGAGTATAGCGCGCTGGGCGAGTCGGGACCCGATTGGGGAGATATCGGCTTTTCCCATAACCCAACCTCGGAATTTTCTCAAGCAGGTAAGCAATCCGTATCAATTTGTCAACAATACCCCGGTTGGTTCCGTTGACTTTCTTGGGATGGTGACATATGGGTTTGATGTCTCTATTAATCCTTCTGATCAGACGGAATTCGGAAGATCTTCAGCAATCATTGGATATACTTATGACTGCTGTAAATGTACTAGAGTTGAATTTATTCAAGAGGTTTGGACGTCATATGTAATCAGATGGTATGGTTTATGGAATACATCAGGTTGGAGTTATTGGCACAATGACCCAC
>CAZEWU010000133.1:0-4229 GCA_964516155.1 uncultured Caldisericota bacterium | reverse complement strand
AATAGCCGTAAAGGCTGGAGCAGAGCAAGCATGGAGGATCGACCGGGGTATTCAGAGACAAGTGTTTCGAAAATTGTCTCTATCCTTCAGATGTTTAGAACAAGGGCATTTTGCATGGGGGGGCCCGACAGGAATAAGACATACGGCCAGATTGAGTGGGGCCATTATTACTCGAGGGATCCACGTGTTGCCCAGACATGGAGGTCTCTCTCCACATATGACACCTCAGGGCCAGAGATCCCTGGACCCTACGAAATGTGATATCCGGGCTTGATTTTGGTATTTAAAGATAAGGGTGTCTTTGGATGTTCGCCAGCAAACATTGGGTATACTTGCATTTGACTTCTGTAAATAACGGAGAGTCGAATTCATTTAAGAAGCTTAGAAAGCATCCCTGATCAGATTGTTCGGTTCATGGAATTACACGGATTGTGTTGTCAAGTTATAGAGGACTGTCTCCAAACATGACGTACCATCAACGCCATCGAATATCCTAGAGTAGAGTACTATTTACATGAAACAATCTCTTGTTAAGATAATAATTCGCTTTGTCTTTTATCCTTTTTTGGCAATTATTTTTCTAATGATAGGGTATGTTCATATTCATCAATATTTTAGAATAGGACAAGATCGAATTCCGATAGCATTAAAGGATATGAAAATACTTTCTCATGCCTTGCGATCTTACGCGGCACAGAACACTTTTTTCCCATACGATTCCCGCGGTTCTCAGTATGCCTTGTATAAGATTAAACCCTTCATTATAGAATTTCCGAATTCACTCCCAAGGGAATGTTGGGATGACGAGAATACAATGCTCTGTAATTTGCCATATGATTATCTCAATGGTTCTAACATCGAACTCTATGCTGATTCCTGTAATCCGAGCAATAATATTATTATCACGGCGGAGAGAATTAAACCCGACGCCAAAGGAATAAACCTTATAACTCAGAACGGTGATGTGCTATGGTACCAGCCGCAAGATATTATTCTTAAAGATATAGGGAAAGTTGTCGGTAAATATCTAATTGAATTAAAAAGCCCTAATTGGACAAGTTCGAATCCTCGCAAAAGAAGCCGCGGCCCTTAGAAGCAGTAGGGTTGGAAGCCCAAGGGGTCAGTCCGACAAAGAAGAAATAAGCTTTTTCAAGGACTTAGTTCGCCTACGCGCTGACGCGCTCCGGCTCTCTACCCTCCGGCCCTGATCACGAAAGTTGCGGAGACAACTTTCGCGATCAGGGCCTTCGGGGTGGTGTTCGCTCCCGTTGGTCGCTCGATATAAGACCCCCAAGCCCCCGAAGCGGGGGATGTTGACGCGGCGGGCGCCCGTCTTCGCCCTTCGGGCTACGCATTCCGGTCAAATCGGCCACCGATTCCGGGATAAACCGGCCACCCAAACCGGGATAAATCGGCCACTTATCGGAGCGAAGCGACGCTGGTTGTCTCCTGTGTATAAAAGTGGCCGATTTGAGTCAAGTTTTAACCTTCTTATTTCACAGTCGGAGTCCCCGATTCTTATCGGGGACGACGCTCTCTTTTCTTCTTTTTCCCTCCCTTTGTTTCGTTCCTTGTTGTAGCCTGCCGCGAAGCGGTGGGGGCGCAGGCCGTTACTCGGCCTGCGTTCGTCTTGAACGCATGCTTTCGCCTTTGAGTTCGATGCGATGTGCGTTGTGAAGCAAGCGGTCGAGGATTGCATCAGCCACAGTGGGGTTGCCGATTGTGTCATGCCAGAGTTTTAGCGGGAACTGGCTGGTGATCATGGTGGCACCGCAACCCTGTCGGTCATCGAGCACCTCCAGAAAGTCGCGGTACTGGTCTTCCTGGAGCTTTTCCATACCCCAGTCATCGATGATCAGCAATGCCGTCTTTTGAAGTTGACCGGACAGCCGCATGAAGCTGCCGTCGGCGTGGGCGGCAGCGAGTTGCCGAAACAGCTTTGAGGCAACATAGTAGCGGACCCGATGGCCATCACGGCAGGCTTTCTGCCCCAGAGCACAGGCCAGGAACGTCTTTCCTGTGCCTGTGGGGCCTGTGACGATGACGCTTTGGTGATAACCGACCCACTGTGACCCGGTAAGTTGTTCGAGCTGGGATCGTTTCAGGCCGCGGGCCGTATGAAAGTCCAAGTCTTCGACGCAGGCCGATAGCTTGAACTTGGCGAACTGTAGCCGAGTCTTTAAAGCTCGGTCTTCGCGCCAAGTCCATTGTCGATCCACAAGTAATCCGAGACGTTCGTCGAACGAGATCTCCGCCATTCGGGGTTGTTGACATTGCTCCTCATACGCCGTCGCCATTCCGTTGAGTTTCATCGCATACAGCTTGCTCTTCGTCTGTTCATTCAACATTGGTCACCAGCCTTTCTTCAACGTGTTGTTTCGCATAATACTCGGGACCTCGAATGTTCTGATGTTGGATTCGACACGGACCTGCCACAGGCGTATCGGATGGCAGAGCTTCCATATCCTTGCCACTCTTGAGGATCGACTTGATGCTCTGATAGCGGCAGACATCCAAAGCCAGGGCACGCCGGCAAGCGGCATCCACGCGTGCGGGCTCATATCCACCCCTCCCGGCCAGTCGGATGATGCCCAGCGCCGCACGGTATCCCTGTTCGGGGTGCATCCGGCTGTCGATGATATGCTGAACGGCTTGAGCGCAATGCGCCCCGATAGTGCCTGCCCAATGAATGATGCGACTGGGCGTCCAAGCCAGATGCTCTTGATGCGCACGAGGCATATGGGAAGCGTCGGTAGTGTGCAAGCCCTTGCGATCATCGCGCAGATGCGCCGCGACCCGTCGCCTTTTATACAGCGCCTCAACCATACGTGCGCTCAGACGCACATCGAGCTGTTCACCTTTCAGTTCGTATGGCACGCTGTAGTAATGACCGAGCACCTCAATGTGGTAATCGATGTTGACTCTCGCCTTATGGAACTCGGCATACTCGTACCGGGTCGGCGGCAGCGGCCTCAGCGCCGGCTTGTCGATCTCGATATACCTGGCGTAGCGCGATACATCCATCTTCTGCAACAGCCGATGGTTGACCTCATGGAGAAGAGTCCATATGGCGCTGTTCAACTCGGCTAACGAAAAGAAGGTCTGATGACGTAACGGAGCGAGCACTTCCCGTTCGACCACTTGCACCCCGCTCTCCACTTTGGCTTTGTCTCGGGGATGTCGGGGACGCGCTGGAATGATCGCCGTGCCGTAGTGCGTGGCCATGTCCTGATAGGTCGGATTGATGTCAGGATCATAGCGACAGGCCCTGGCAATGCCGGACTTAAGGTTGTCCGGAACTGTGATCTGCGTGACGCCTTGCAGATGCTCGAAGGCATGAATGTGCGATTCAATCCAATCGGGAAGCTGCTGGGTTCGTGTTGCTTCTGCGTACAGATAGTGACTGGCGCCGAGGGCCGCAACAAATATCTGAGCCTCCTGAATCTGGCCACTGTTCGGATCGTGCAGCGGCATGGTCAGGCCGGCGTAGTCCACAAACAGTCGCTCGCCGGCCCGATAGGTCTGCCGCAGGCACACGTCGAGGCTCTTGGCCCAACGACGATAGTGTTCACAAAACTGACTGTAGCAATAGCCCTCCGATTGATCCTGGTTATACTCCCTCCACAGCAACTTCAGTGTGACGCCCTTTTTCGTCAGTTCTTTATGAATCGATGACCAGTCTGCCAGTGGACGCAGAGGATCGCGATTACGCGTCGGGCTGTCCCCTCCGAACAGCCGTTGCTCCAAATCTTCTTCTTTCACTTCTGGTGCAAGCGGCCACATCAGCCCCGCCGCTTCCATTCGCTCCAGATGTGCCGCTACCGTGCTGCGCGCAATCCCGCAACTTCTTGCGATCTGTCGCGCACTCAGTCCATTTGCATTCAGCCTGAGAATTTCTGTCAACTTACGCATGGATAACCTCTTCTTTGGCATATGTTCCTCCCTTGCCGTTCATCGGCAAAAGAACGAACACTATGTCTTGTTATCCAGCGTCACCATCCGATTCCGGGATAAATCGGCCACCGATTCCGGCCATACTAAAAAGTGGCCGGTTTAATCCCGGATTCCCCGGCCGATTTATCCCGGTTTGGGTGGCCGATTTATCCCGGTTTCCCTGGCCGATTTATCCCGGAATCGGTGGCCGATTTATTCCGGAATACGCATAAGGATTTGGCGCGCTGTCGTCCGCTGCCGCCCGGGCTTGAATCGGCCCAGCGCTGGATTCAGAC
>CAZEWU010000132.1:0-4624 GCA_964516155.1 uncultured Caldisericota bacterium | reverse complement strand
CGCTCCGCGAGCTTGTAAAGGCAATCTATGTAGAAGCGCCGGATAAGAGCAGCGGCAAGCGGCGTCAGGCAATCCACATCTCCTATGACCTTGTTGGGTACATTCCGCTGGATAAGCTCATGAAACAGGAAACGACATGACCCGAAGGCCATGCCGTTTCCTGTAAGATATTGAATTACTGTCTTACGACGCCCCGGATTTACTCGGGGGCTTTTTCATCAGATATGCACCGACGGGCAAAACAAACTCTACATCGGCATGACCTTGACTTCCTGGGCGTTGCGGATCCCCTGGGAACGGCAGACATTAGCAGAAATAACAATAGAATTGTTCAGTCCTTCCTGGGGCGATACCTCAAAGAGTTTCCCCGCAACAGAAACTTTCCCGGAAAACCTGCCGGTATTGCGCCAGGCGGCAATGATGTGCTGATCGATCTTCACCATGTTTTCCTCGCCTGCATCCCCCCAGATGACGACCATGCGGCAACTTTCCAGCCGGGAAAGAACCGTCTCCCCGCTCCGGAGGACAAAGCCCGCCCGCAGCAAGGGAACCAGGGAGCGCTCTATGACTAATCGGTCCCGACCCTCCAGAAGGTGCCGCAGCGTGCAGCGGGATGGGATCTCAGCCAGCAACTGCCACTGCAACGGCGTCAGCGCCGGTGAACGATCAAACGGGACGGCGATGGTAAGTCTCTCGTCCTCCTGTGGAAGAACCGGCTGCAGCTCTTTTGTCTCGTTCTGAGTCTGTTCAGCCAGAGCGGCAAATTCCGCAGCATTGATGTGCAACGAAGGCGGCCCCTTCCATGGCTGTTCCCTGAACATGAACTGTCCAGAAGAGGGAAAAGCAAGAATCCCGGAGAGCGCATCCATTCCGCGAAGAGGACCCTGAACGGCATCAACGATCATACCGGCGTCAAATGAGAGAAGGCTCTCTGCGGAATTGTGAGTCAGGACAAGACACCCCGACTTCCCGCCGTTGGCAAGAAGTGCAACGATTTCTTCAAGGCTGAATCCAGTCAGATCTCCTGCAAGTGGCATGCGTACCTCCGCATTCTTTACACGTGAGAGTTCACAGCACTTTTTTCAATAATGTCATTATACTGCCTGTATGGGTCTGCACAAGCGAGCAGATTGTCCTGCGCGCGTAACAGGATTGTTGATATTGCAAAAAGCCGTATGGTCGTTAACATTTTTGCTGGAAGGGTGGTGCGCAACGCATGAGAAAACAAGCACATAGCATCCTGGCAGGGCTCCTGATACTGTGTTGTGCTCTTACAAATCTCGCACCTGCTGTGCATGCTGAGACAGCAGCAATGTTTCCCGGCGGAGGCAGGGTACCTGCTGGTCTGTCAGGAACAGCTATCGCATTGAAAAAGTCTCCCGGCGGAGCTGTCGCCTCTCTGAACGCACCTTCTGCAGCAGTAACAGGAACGACAGGGTCATCTACAACATTTTTTCAGACCGTGCAGACCGTTGCCGCCAATACCGGGCATGTCATAGGAACCTTCTTTGCAAATCTTTATGCGACTGTCAAGGACTTTTTTACATCCGGCCGGGCTCTTCAGACACTGCAGACCACAGTGCAGGCAACCAATGATTTTGCCATCCGTATCTTCTCACCACTTGCCACAGTTCTGCTGCCCCTGCTGCAACGCATCGCTCCGGGGACGACGGCCACTACTGAAGTTGTCGCTGTCTGGATCTTCTGGGTCCTTGTCGCTCTGGTTCTGCTGATCCTTATCCTCATTCCACATTCGCACCGGAGGAACAAGCGCATCCCGCTTCCCCGTGTTTCCCGCAAGACAACGCAGGAACCTGAGAACAACATTGAATTCAGCGTAGTCGAGCCAGGACCCCAGCCATCCGTTTCCGAACATGTCATTGAAACCGATGCTCAACCCTCTGCAGCAGCTCTTTCGGGTCTGTTGACAGAGAAACGTCCGAGAACAGCCGCTTCCGAACAGACGCCGGATGTCCATGCCGGAGCAGCGTCTATTCCTGAGATTTCACTGAAGCCACTCGGGTATTACACTCCTGCAGAATCCGACAACGCTTTTTACGAAAAACCTGTTCCTGCGCAGCCAGCAGCCACGAAAACTGCCGCCAGGTCAGTCAATTCTCTCGACGATGCACTTCTGAAGCAGCCTGCGGAAGCAGATGTTCCTCCTGTTGCAGAAGCGCCAGCAGAAGCTGTTACTTCTGCTGAAGAGCGACCTGCATTACACCCCATGGGCGAGGAGAGTACAGCGCCCATGTCAGGAGAAACTGTGCCGGAAACGCCCCTTCCAGATATTGAACCGCTGGGAGTAAGTAACACTTCTCAGGCTGAGGCAGAGCCTCGGGAACCGGCCGCAGAACCGCAGAAAGCTCCTGTCGAACCGCAGAAACCTTCTCCCGCCACCAAATCCGAACCGCCGCAGTATGAAGAAGAACGGCATTCGTCCCCTCCAGCGCCAGCTGCTATCTTGTCTCAACTGCTGGAAGAAGAAACCGCTCTTCAGAACCTGCGTACTAAAACGCAGGAGCCATTGTCTGAACCGGTACCCGCTGCAGCGGCTTCTGGACCTGCTGCGCCTGCCTCTATCTTTAGCGGCGATGTTGATCTTGACTCACTGCTGCACGGTGGTGTCGTGGTTGATGCAGCAGCATTGACGCAGCTGTTCAGGGGTGGGTACCGTGGCACTATCTCAAAACTGGCTATTTCCGCCAAGAACCTGCAGGATGTCCCGGAAGAGATCCGGCACGTCCTCAAACTCACGGTGGTCGCTCTGTCCCCTATTGAGCTGTCTATTGCTCACGACCTTGCCATGCGCCTTGAAGCTCCCGGCTTCGTTGGCGAAGCCCTTCTCGTGGCAAAAAAAATGGGCTATGAAACGTATCTCACGACTTATGCAAATATTACACATAACTACAAAGAGGTCCACATCGCTGAAACATCCAGCCTCCGTGCTCCTGTGGCATCGACGGGCTCCAGCCAGGACCTGATCTCCCTCAATTAGACAACGCAAAGAGTGCACACAGAAAAAGCGAGCGGTTTTATGCCGCTCGCTTTTTGAATAGTCGGAACAGACATCAGTCAATTCAGCGCTTCGAAGGAGTAACCTCGGCATATTCTTTAAGACACCAGCCGCACCCGATACATGACGCACGATTGACAACGGGGATTTCACCAGACTCTGCGCTCATGGCGCCTGTCGGACAGACAAGGCTGTCATATCCTGCTGGACGGGCTGAAAACCGCAGAGCCGGAGCAGTCCCGAATAGCCTGCGGGTAAGGTTCTTCCGTACAAATCCTGCAGGAACACGTTCGCGAAGTTCCTCCAGAGAGACATTCGCCGTGACATCCGCTGCCCGGTGACCCCTTCCTTTGCCACTGCGCGCCGACGCAGTAGCGCTGAAGGGAGAATAAGAAACTCTGCAACCTGATGCGATCAGCCCATATCCATCCAGATCATCCGGGTCAATGCCGGCCATAATGAACCCGGTGTCTGTCGTATCACCGAATGTTTCATCATGGAGTTGTTCACCATCAAAGACACCAAAGAGAAACTGCCCCGGCAAGGCAGACCAGACATCCAGAAGCGCCTCGCCCATGAGGCCGTAGGAAGCGTAGCTCAGAACTTCCGTTCTTGTCTTTGCGGGAACACAATCCAGAAGTGTGGCAAAGACGCCATGGATACCGGAGAATCTGTTCAATTCGAGGTTCCGGATAACAATAAACAGATCGGCCTCGGCCAGCGGGCGGGCAACAAACGCTTTTTTCAGGAAACGTCGCTCAGAAGCTTCCATCCCATGAAATTGCCGGTCCGACGTGCGCCGCGGGACCTCAAGAGATTCGTATTCACCGTGTTCCAGCTCGAGAAGCGAGCCATGATCCTTAACAATGTCCTGCAGAGCAGCACGTTGTGCGCTGTCGTATTTTTTCAGCGAGTGAACGCCAAGATCGATGTGCGCCGCCGCGCTGACAAGAGCAACAGCGCGTCTGACAAGATCTGCGGCGACCGGCGTATCGCCAAGCAGAACAAGGATGCGTTTCGTCTCCAGCTTCTGCGGTTGCATCCAGCCGAAGACGTTGTCAAGAGCATACGCTCGTGCGTCAGGGCGCTGTTCAAATGCTTCTATCATAACAGTCTGGCTCATAATACCTCCTATGATAGCTCATAGTATACAAGGTTTGACTGGATTCCTATTTCTTTGACAAAGGTCTCCACGCGCGGTACAATAACCGTTACAACTATTATGAATAAGCTACTCATAAAGAATGGCACGCTGCTGACTATGGAAGGCGACAGGCAGCCTCGAAAGGCCGATCTTCTTGTCGCCGATGGACGTATTAAGCGTATTGACACGATTGTCGACCGCAGCGAGCACCCGGATGTTACCATCGATGCCTCGGGTATGATTGTTCTTCCGGGTTTCATCTTTGGACACTCGCGCCTCGGGTTCAGCATCCTCCGGGGTCAGACCGACCAGATCCTTGATGAATCCGAGCGTGAACGAACAGCTCTCAAGCTCATCAGCAGCCTGTCGCCGGAGCAGGTATTCCTGTCCGCGCAGCTTGGCATCTGTCAGGCAATACGCAGCGGCGTGACGACATTATTCGAAGGCGGCGCCATGCATGGAAC
>CAZEWU010000131.1:0-4652 GCA_964516155.1 uncultured Caldisericota bacterium | reverse complement strand
CCGCCGTTCGGCGCATGTGGCGCGCCCGACCGTCCGCTTTCCGTCGCCGGTTCCCGCGGGACGCCGCCCTCCGTTCTCGAAGACACGCTGGTCCTTCCGTTCAACGATCTGGAAGCCTGCAGAACGCTGCTCACGGCCAACCGGGACCGCGTGGGAACGGTCATCGTCGAACCATCGCCGCGCGCATTCTACCAGACGGATCCTGCGTTTCTCAGAGGACTTCGTTCCCTGACGCAGGAGCTTGGCGTGGTGTTGATCTTCGATGAGGTGATGTCGGGATTCCGTTCCGGGCCGCAGGGAGCGACGGCGCTGTTTGGCATTACGCCGGATCTTCTGACGCTGGGAAAGATCATCGGCGGCGGTTTCCCGATCGGCGCTGTTGCAGGACGCTCTGATCTTCTGGATCTGACGTCTCCGCTGACAGGCGGCGGAGGCGTTTTTCACTCCGGCACCTTCAACGGAGCGGTCCAGGTGCTGGCGGCCGGGCTGGCGACGCTTGAGATTCTCTCGGACAGGCCGCGGGTGAATGCTTTTTTTGATGAAACCGAGCAGTTCAAACAGGAAGTACGCGTCCTTCTGAAGAAACATCGCATTCCTGCTCATGTGGCAGGTCTGGGAGCGAATTTTGCTGTTGTCATGAGCGAGACGCATATCCGTTGTTACCGCGATATGGCGCAGGAAGACGCACCGCTCCGCGAGGCCTTCGATTTTGGCTGCCTGACCGAGGGGATCTACATCCATCCGCACAAGCCTTTTTATACCTCTCTTGTTCATTCAGCAGAGGATTATGAGATAACGCTGAAACGCATCGACAATGTCTTGAGCCAGATTGCCTAGGGGGCGTTCATGAAGAAGTTTGTCTCCATGACCGAGGCCGTCCAGCAGTATGTTCACGACGGCGACTCGGTTTACCTGTCCGGTTTTACTCATGGTATCCCGTTTGCGGCGGCGCATGAGATCATACGCCAGGGCCGGCGTCGCCTGACCCTGATGCGGGCGACGCCCGACCTGATCTATGATCAGATGATTGCGGCGGGGACTGCTGCAAAGGTCGTCTTCAGCTACGCCGGCAATCCAGGAGTAGGGTCTATCCGGGCTTTCCGCCGTGCCGTGGAGGAAGGCGTCCCCAACCCTGTCCAGCTGGAGGAATGGGGACACTACGATCTGCTTGCCTCGCTGCATGCGGGTGCCGCTCGCCTTCCCTTCTATCCCGTTACCAGTCTGCTGGGCAGCGACCTGCCCACTGTCAATCCGAAGATGAAGCGTGTCGCCAGTCCGTACGATGGCAAGCAATGGTATGTTGTTCCGCCCACCAACCCTGACGTCACGTTTGTCCATGTTCAGCGTGCAACAGTCGAAGGACTGGCGCAGTCCTGGGGTATCTCCGGCGATCAGCGCGACGCAGCCTTTGCGGCAAAGCATGTGGTCGTCGTTGCGGAGGAGATCGTCGGCAGAGACGTCTGCAAATCAGATCCCAACCGTATGCTGCTGCCCGACTTCAAGGTCGACGCGGTCGTGTGTGAGCCGTTCGGTGCGCATCCTTCCTATGTGCAGGGGTACTACGATCGCGATAATACATTCTACATAGAGTGGAACAAGATCAGCGCGACGCACGAGGGCATCCTCCGGTATCTTGATGAATGGGTCTATGGCGTGCGGGATCGTTCCGGATACGTGCAGAAACTCGGAGAGGAAACCCTGCAGAGGCTTCAGTGCCGGCACAGTTACGCTGTCCCTGTTGACTACGGCCGGTATTAGGAGGACACATGGACTATACGATCCAGGAGCTTGAGGCGGTGCATTCAGCGCGTCTCATCAAAAATGGCGAAGTCGTTTTTGTCGGCGTGGGACTCCCCAACCTTGCCGTCAACCTTGCCAGACGGCTCTATGCGCCGGATATCTACATGGTTTATGAAGCCGGTGTTATCGGCGCCGATCCCAGCCGTCTTCCTCTTTCCATCGGCGATCCGACCCTTGTGACCGGGGCGGACGGCGTCGTGCCCATGCTGGAGGTGTTTGAGTTCTACCTCTCGGGAGGACTTGTCGATACGGCGTTTCTTGCAGGCGCGCAGATCGACCGGTTCGGCAATATCAATACGACGGTCGTCGGCCCATGGGCATCGCCCAGAGTGCGTCTGCCTGGTTCCGGCGGGGCAAACGCCATTGCAAGCCTGGCAAAGAACGTCATCGTCCTTTCTCCGCACGATACCCGCCATCTGGTCGCCAAGGTTGATTTCAACACCTCGCCCGGCAATATGGAGGGTGGAAACTCCCGTGCCGGGGCCGGGCTGCAGGGCCATGGACCTGCAGTTATCATTACTGATATGGGGATCCTCAAAGCTGATGAGAACGGTGAGTACATTCTGACGAACATCCACCCCGGCGTTGACACAGCCAGCGTGCGCGCGTCGACCGGCTGGGACCTCAAGCTGAGTCCTGATTGCTCGATCACGTCACCGCCGACTGATGAAGAACTGCGAGTGATCCGGGAAGAGCTGGATCCGACCGGCATGTACACACGCAGGGGAACATCATGAAACAGCGCGCTGCCGTGGTGGGTGCCGCCCAGTCCCGGTTTGGCGACTACCCGACGATGTCGATCAAAGAGCTGTTTCTAGAGGCGTATCTGGCGGCCCTGGCTGAATTGCCGTCCGGGTTTGATCCACAGCAGTTTCAGGTGATGTATCTCGGGACCCTTGGCTGTGGAGGGTTCCAGCTTGGACAGGCGGGACCGACCCTTGCAGGCTATGCAGGATTGCCGCAGCTGCCCTGCATCCGTGTCGAGAACGCCTGCGCCTCTGGCGGATTTGCCTTTGCCCAGGCGGTGGCCGCTGTCGAGTCCGGGTCCTGCGACCTTGCCATAGCCGCCGGCGTGGAGAAGATGACGGATCTCTCCAAGAGCGAACGCAAGCTGTGGCTGGGCGTTTCAGGAGACACCGAATACGAGCGCCTTGCGGGTATGACGTTTGCCGGGATCTATGCCATGATGGCGCAACGTTACCTGCATGATTATAACGTCGACAGGAAGTATCTTTCCTGCGTGGCGGTCAAGAACCATCTCTATGGTTCGTATAATGACAAGGCCCAGTTCAGGAGCGCCGTTGACCTGGAGACAGCCCTCAAAGGCATGATGGTCGCTGCACCCCTGAATATCTTTGATTGTTCCTCGATCGCCGATGGGGGTGCAGTCTCGTTCATTGCAGGCGAGAAGCTGGCGCGCGAACTGACCGGGAAGCCGGTATGGGTCAGGGGGGTCGGCATGGGCTGTGATTATGTCGCCCTGCATGACCGGGAGAGTCTGACCGGCCTCCGGGCATCACGGGATGCTGCGGCCCGTGCGTTTGCCACTGCGCATCTGGCCCCGGCGGATATCGAGATCGCCGAGGTACATGATTGCTTCAGTATTGCAGAGATCATGGCCTATGAGGACATCGGGTTTGCTCCGAAGGGATTGGGGTGGAAACTGCTGGCCGACCACGAGACCTACCGCGAGGGTCGTATCCCGGTCAACCTGAGCGGCGGACTGAAAGCCAAAGGGCATCCGCTGGGGGCGACAGGCGTCGCTCAGGTGGCCGAGATCGTACATCAGCTGCGCGGTGATATTGCCGATGAACGCCGCAGAGCGCATCAGCCTTCCATCGGATTGACGCACAATGTCGGCGGCTCCGGCGGGTCGGCGGTCGTCAGTATCCTGGGACTGGAGGCATAGGATGGAACTCCGGATGGTGCAGCAGGACGTTTATCTTGGAAATCCGTGCGTTTATGTTCCTTCGGTCCGTATCGAACGCAAAGAACTTTCCCGGCTCGGGCCGGTGGAGAAGTGGCTGGCTGCGAAAGCCGTGTGCGATGTGGATGAAGACGGCGTAACGATGGCGGTTGCAGCTGCAGAGGCATCGTTCATGCCGGAACCTCCGGTTTCGTTCAGTCTCTGCTGCGACACCTTGCCGTACAGCGCTAACGTTCAGGTGGGATTTGTGCTGGAGGCGTTGCGTCTGGATACCGTCTCCCATATTGTTACGTATGCCGATTCCGCGCGCATGGTGGCGGAAGCGGTGGATGGGCAGACGGGGACGCTGGCGGTCGACCGGAACGCGACCGGCCTGATCGTTGGGGCCGCCGCTCGTCGCGGGGCGTACGATACGGCCCGGACCAACTCGTTTGGAGCGGGTGCTCTTGCCGTTTCTGTCGGGACGCGGCCTGCAGCCTGGAAGCTCCTGGCGGCCGGGACGTGTGTACGGGCAGAGACAGGCATGCAGGCGCGCCGGAACGGGTCGCTGTTCGAAGCGGATCAGGGGCTCGGCAAATACGCCGATGACTCCTACGCTCATCTGGTGGGCGAAGCCCTGGGGGAGGTGCAGCGGTTCGCTGCGCGTACCGGCCTGGATCGGATCATGCTGGCGTGCAGCGGGCTTGACGGCCGCCTGAATGCGAAGTGCGTGGCGAGAGCCGGGTTCCCGGCTGATGCGCTGCTTGCTCCGGACTGGTGTAAAGGGATAGGCGATCTGGCGGCGTTGAATCCATGGGTGACGCTTTCCTTTGCCGCCGGAACAATGTCCGGAGGATCCATCGTCGCTCTCATCTCCTATGCGCCGGGTAGCGCCGTGGATGTACAGCTGTTGTGTCGCACGGAGCAGCCGGCGGCGGCGCCGGTG
>CAZEWU010000130.1:0-4669 GCA_964516155.1 uncultured Caldisericota bacterium | reverse complement strand
GCATGCAGATCGGGCAGAAGATCAACCTGCGCGTCGTCAAGGGAAGCCATCCCCGCCAGAACGACGGAGGATCCATCCGTCTGGACCGCCTTCCCGGCCAGAAAAGCGTCAATATCCTTAACAAATGCCTGGATGGGGATACGTTCGTCGGTGTCGTTACCTGCAAGATCCACCGCGACCAGCGAGACGAATCTGATCTCGGGGTGTTCCCGAAGTTCTGCCAGCAGCGTCTCCCTGCCGCACTGCTGTTCTGTGATGTTGTACAATCGCCTGTCTTCCATCGTGTGCCTCCTGAAGAGTTTTCCTGAGCCTACCGCCCCGGCGTTTTTTTGCAAGATAATCATTTCACATTGCTATACTGGTTTTATGACAGCAACCAGGGAGAACGCGGGCCGGGAAACCGGTTCCAGGACAACAGACAGACAGGAGCACAGCCTTGTTCCGGATGTGCTGGCGCCCGGACTGGAGGTCGTGTTCTGTGGGTCGGCGCTGGGTGATGTCTCGTTTCGCCGGCACGCCTACTATGCCAATCCCGGCAACCGTTTCTGGCGCACGCTGGCCGAGGTCGGTCTGACGCCGCGCCGTCTCGCCCCGGAAGAGTACCCCATGGTGACTATGTACGGCATCGGGCTCACCGACCTCGTCAAGACGGACCACGGTCAGGATAAGCGTATCTTTGACGGCCACCTGGACCTCGAAGCGGCGCGGACCTCTCTGTGCCATAAAGTCGAGCAGTACCAGCCGTATATCCTTGCCTTTACCAGCAAGACCGTGGCCGGACAGTTCCTGCGCCGTCCGGTTGTCTCCGGCTCCCAGCCGGAACGCCTGGGACGGACGGTCCTGTGGGTCCTTCCATCGACCTCCGGGCTGGCGCAGCGTTTCTTTGACCTGCAGCCGTGGCAGGAGCTTGCTGCGACGGTACACGCTTCAAACTTGCCGCTGCATGTTGACAATGAGAACCAGGGGCTACACTGACGGTATCCTGTCAAGGGAGCATGGCTGTGGCGGAACTGTTCTATACTCTGCATATTGCAATCCCGGAACTCCGGGGGATCCTCCCCGGGGTGAATGCTCCTGTCTCGACAGCATTCTGGATCCCCCTGGCAAAACTTGTCCTCGCCCGTGCCGATTCTTATGAGATTGTCTGCCAGGCGCAGGATACCGCCGCCATCAAGATCCTGATACCGTATGCCGAGGTCGTCGAGAGACGGCATGAGGACGGAGCCATGATGTTCTGGGGTGCACTGACACCGTCGCTCGTCCAGGGGATCACGGAGGGCCACAGCGGGGGGCATGAGGGACTGTGGTGGTGGAACATCATCCTGAACCGGGATGCCGAGAACGTTTTTGAACTGCATGAGTACGGAACGCACATGACGGCCGGCCGTCTGACAGAGGAGGAGGCAGGCGCCATCACGGACCTGCTGCCGTTTTCCGCGCGTGTGGACCGCGAAACGCTTCATCTGTAACATCTGCCGGAGGCACCTGTGAAAACCGATCACGGCTGGTTGAAAGACGAGCGGGGCAGAACCCTGCTGCTGCGAGGCGTAAACCTTGGAGGCAACAGCAAGACGCCCACCGTTCCGGACGGCGCGACGCACCGCCCGGAAGGTTTCTTCGACCACCGGATGGTTTCGTTCGTGGGACGTCCCTTTCCCCTCGCGGAAGCCGAAGAACATCTGGCACGTCTGAAAGCATGGGGGTTCACTTTCCTGCGGTTCCTGGTGACGTGGGAAGCCGTCGAACATGCCGGGCCGGGGCTTTATGACACGGAGTACCTGGAGTACCTCCGGAAAGTCGTGACCCTCGCCGGCGATATGGGATTTACCCTGTTCATCGACCCGCACCAGGATGTCTGGAGCAGATTCTCCGGCGGCGACGGCGCGCCCGGCTGGACTCTTGAAGCGGCAGGCCTGGACATGACGCACTTTGCCGAGACCTGCGCGGCGATCGTTCATCAGACCCACGGCGATCCCTTTCCGCGGACCCTGTGGATAACAAATGCCCTGCGGCTTGCGTCGGCGACAATGTTTACGCTGTTCTTCGCCGGCAACGATTTCGCGCCGCGGTGTCAGGCCGGCGGCGAGCCCATTCAGGAGTACCTGCAGCGCCACTATATCGACGCCATGGTACAGATCGCCCGCACGCTTCACGGCCTTCCCTGTGTCGTAGGATATGATACGTTCAATGAACCGTCGCACGGGTATATCGGATGGAAAGACCTGAACACCGTTGACAGTCCGCTCAAGCAGGACATGCAACCGACGGCGCTGCAGTCCTTCGCCCTGGGGGACGGGTTGCCGCAGGATGTCGCGACCTGGACCACCGGTTCCCGTGGAGCGCGGCAGACGGGGCACCGTCTCATCAACCCAAAAGGGGTCCGCGCCTGGCGGGAAGGGATGCCCTGTATCTGGCGGGAGCACGGTGTGTGGGGAACGGGCCCGGAGGGCAGGCCGCAGATCCTGCAACCCGACTACTTCACACAGGTACACGGACGCCCTGTTGATTTTGCACAGGACTACGTCGTTCCCTTCATCAGCAGATATGCCGCCGCCATCCATGCCGTCGACCCGAACGCCCTGATCTTCGCCGAGGTGGAACCTAACGCGGCGCTGCCCCGTATCCCGGAAGGCAGCGTGCCCGGTCTGGTGTCCGCTCCCCACTGGTATGACGGCGCAGCGCTCGTTCTGCAGCGGCCCATTCCGCAGCTGGGCTATGATGCGCTGCGCAACCGCGTGGTGATCGGACGTCTGCCGGTACGGCGCAGTTTTGCACGGCAGCTCCGCGTCCTCGGCAGCATGGGGCGGGAACAGATGCACGCCCCGACGGTCATCGGCGAAATCGGCATCCCCATGGATATGGCCGGGAAAACGGCTTACCGGACCGGTAACTTCAGAGTCCAGGAAGCGATCCTGGACCGCAGCCTGGCCGCAGTCGACGCGGCGCTCTGTTCCTCGGTCCTCTGGAACTACGCGGCCGACAACACCAACGAACGCGGAGACGGCTGGAACAGCGAAGACTTTTCTCTCTGGAGCGCTGATCAGGGGCGCGATCTGCGTGTTCCCGACTGCGGAGGACGGGCGCTGCGGTCGGCCGTCCGGCCCTATCCTCTGGCGACCTGCGGCGAACCGCTGTCACTTTCCTTTGACATACGCCGTCATATCCTGCGGTATACTTTCCGCCATGATCCGGTGATCGATGTGCCCACAGAGCTGTTCCTGCCGCCCTTTCAGTACCCGTTCGGGTACCAGGTCTGGACGACGGACGGCACCTTCCTGGAGGACAAGACACGGCATGTCCTCCTGTATCGTCATACGCTGAGCCGGCCGACGCACACGATCATCGTCCGGCCGCGGCCGGCAAAGCGCGGACATCGACGCTGAGCGGCAGATGCTGTTTTCTTTTCTGATGATCAGGATGAAACCTGATTCCTGAAATAACTGAAACGCGCCCACGGGGGCGGAAAGGAAGTTTGTATGGAAAATCAGTACTATCAGCAGCGCATCACACAGTTTGCAGAGATCATGGAAAAAGCCAATATCGACGCCTTCCTGACAATGGCGGCCTCCAATCAGCGGTATCTTACCGGATTTACCGGGGATGAGTGCTTCCTGCTTATCGTCGGCGGCGAGCCGCATCTGATCGTCGACAGCCGGTACACGACGCAGGCACGGGAGGATGCGCCGGGGCTGGACGTCATTGAATATGCACGCCAGTGGACCGACGTCGCAGCATCGCTTCTCGCCGTCCATCATGCGCACTGGCTCGGGTTCGAACGCGAGCGCATCCCCTTTGCACAGCTGGAATCCGTGCGGACGGCCATGCCCTTTGCGACGCTGGTGCCGACGAAGGATCTTGTGGAGAACATGCGGATGGTCAAGGACGCCACGGAGCTGAATTTGATCCGGACGGCCGGGCACATGGCCGACACAGCGTTCCGAGCCATGTTAAGCCACTTCAAAGCCGGCATGACCGAGAACGAGGTCGGCGCTGAGCTGGAGTATCAGATGCACAAGGCGGGAGCACGCGGAACATCCTTCCCCACCATCGTAGGGTCCGGACCGCGCGGTGCCATTTCGCACGCCATCCCCACGTCCCGCGTCATTCAGAGAGGCGAGCCGGTCGTCATCGACTTCGGAGTGGAGCACGAGGGGTATCTTTCGGATTGCACCAGGACCGTTGCCGACGGCGAACCCTCCAAGGAAGTCGTGGATACTTACGCAAAACTGCGAGTCGCCCAGCAGCTCGGGCGCGATATGGTACACGCCGGCGTAAGTTCAAAGGCGGTCGATACAGCAGTCCGTGCCAAACTGGCGGAGGACGGTCTCGGTTTCGGGCATGGTCTCGGCCACAGCGTCGGGCTGGAGATCCACGAGTACCCACGGTTTTCGCCCTACAGTGACACGAAGCTCGTCGCCGGGCATGTCATAACCGTCGAACCCGGGGTCTACATCGCCAGCAAGTTCGGGATGCGTATCGAGGACACAGTCATCGTTGAGGAACACGGCTGCTCCCCTATCACCGATCTCGGCAAGGACCTGGTGGTCGTTCACTAGAAGGTTTCAGGAGATACCACGAGGCCCACCGGAAAGCATCTCCGGTGGGCCTCGTTCTTCCCTCCATGGATTTCCAGGCTGTTATGCTAGAATGCTTGTTCATGGATGGAATC
>CAZEWU010000129.1:0-4700 GCA_964516155.1 uncultured Caldisericota bacterium | reverse complement strand
CACAGCATCGCCGTCCGCTGCAAGCTTTGCATCTCCCATGACGAGCCTGACGCTGCGCCCGCCGGCCAGGGGATCGCGCACCGTATACGCGCCCTTTCCACGAACACGGATCCAGTCGACCAGGATCTCCTGGTGAACGGAACCCGTCTCATTCAGCAGGCCGTAAACCGTTTCATCATCCTGCACCGTCACGTGCGCCGCCGCAAGAGCGGAAGCAGCCGGTACGACCATAAACGCCGCTGAAAGCAGAAGCGCGACAATCTGTTTTGTTTGTATCTTCATCTCAATTGGTCTCCTTTCTTGTCTTGAACCCCAGCGACGTCCAGCCGATAGGTTTCCGCAGCACCGTCAGCAACGCCGTTGTGAAGACGATCACGATAACAGCCGAGATAGCTGCTCCGCGGATAAGCGCAAACATGATCTGGCGCAGAGCCGGGATGTCTGACAGGATCGCCGTCGGCAGTGCCATGAGGATAAAGGTCATGGCGCTGACAAAAATACTGGGCATACATCCGGTGATCGTGTCCTGGATAGCGTTCCGGTTCCCTTTCTGGAGCTCTTCCTCGAAACGGGTCGTCGTCAGGACGGAATAGTCGACCGTCGATCCAAGCTGGATCGTGTTCAGCACGATGGGGACGATGAAACTGACGGCCATACTGAACATCGGATAGGCCGCCAGATTAGTCCAGATAGCTGTCTGTATGACAAGGACCAGCAGCAGCGGCAGAGACAGAGAGCTGAAGCCGATCAGGAGCAGAACCAGCACGATGATGTCCGCGATACGCTGCGTCTTGTCCAGATCGCTTGTCCCGACGGCTTTGAGATCGTCTGTGATCGCAGAGGCGCCGGTAACATATTTTTCGCCTTTTACCGTGTTCATTTCTTTCCAGATAGTATTTTTGAGCTGAGAGTCCCGCTCGTCCGCAGGGCTGTAGATGCTGCTCACCATCGCCATGGTATATGTCGTTCCATAGAACTTGTCAGCGATCTCCCGGGGCACCATCTCTTCCGGAATGCGGGCGTCCACAAGAGTCGAGGGATGCAGCACGCTTTTCACACCCGGCAACTTTTCGATCCTGAGCAGCGCAGGCACATAGTCCGCGCTTTTTTCAAAGACCAGGTAGATAGTATCCTTGTCTCCGAAGATCGCTTCGTAATCCTTCTTGACATTGACATAACCGATGTGCGGCGGGATGTAGTCCTCGCGGGCAAAAGACTTCACAAGATGTTTCTGCCCGAGATACGAGAGAGGGGACAGGATAAGGAAGAGAACGACGAGCCATACGGCCGACCGGGCAATGACGTTGCCGAAACCGTGCGCCCCTCTGGCCAGCCAGCGTTCAAGATCAAATCTGCGTGACCGTGTCTTGCTGTCAAACGTCAGCAGAAAAGCGGGCAGGAAAAGTATGACAAACAGGAAACAGATCAGAACGCCGCGCGCCAGCATCCATCCCATCTCCTTGATGATGACAAGACGGCCGAACGTCAGCGCGTAGAAACCGCCGATGGTCGTCAGAGCCGAGAGGATGATGGCTTTCATCGTTTTGGTGAGAGCGACGATCATGGCCTCTTCAGGAGCGGAGGATTGTTTTTCTTCGATAAAACGGTGATACAGGAAAAGGGCGTAGTCATAGGTCGTCGCAAGCTGCAGAATCGCAACGACCGTCTCCGTGATGAAAAAGAGTTTTTGCCCGACGGCAGCCGAGAGACCGATGTTCGCAACGACCGCTCCCATCATGGTCAGCAGGATGAAAACCGGCGTCAGAGGATCCGGAAAATAGACGAGCAGGAACAGAAAGACCAGAAGCGTCCCCATAAGGAAATATCTGGTCGTCTTGCCCAGCGAGTAGTCTTTTACCTCCTGGTTGAGTTCAGCAGTAGACAGGACTTCCGATCCGGGCCCGCCGTATTGGTCAGCATACTCTTTGAGCTTGTGGGCATTCGGAAGGTTGTCTTCCTCCTTCGTCGAAAAATTGACCTGGACTTTGTAGATGGTCCCCTGGACCCAGCCGGACGTATCGGTACTCTGGAACTCGGCAGGTTTCAGCGGGTCGGCGACATCGTTGACCCAGAGAACGGACGTGTACCCCGGCAGTTTTTCCGCCTTATCCAGAAAACGTTCGACTCTCTCCACATTATCGATCCCCTTGAGAATCACTGTCTCCGAGGAACCGAACTTTATATCTTCCTTCATGCGGTCAAGGCCTTCGATCGATGGAACGTCCCCTGGCAGCATAGACTCATAGTCATAGGACTTCTGCAATCGTGGAATCTGCAGTCCAAAGAAAATAGTCATGATGATAAACAGCACAATAAGCGGTATCCGCAATTTTACTATCGCTTCAGCAATCTTTCTCATCCCGCCGCCTCCGTCTCCTGTACAGAAAATCTCCTAAAAAACCAAAGAGTTCGCTGATTCTTTCAAAGATCATCATAGTACAGATTAGCAATCATAGTTCAAGATTGCTAACAACATGAAAGAGAAGAAAGGGTGAAAGCGTGATGACGCAGACCATTCAGGGCGCAGTTAATCACAAGATATTACAGAATATCAGCCTTATCTGAAAACGTACTTAAAAAACACAAAAATGATATTTTAGAGGACGAGATAAACCAAATTATGATCTGCTTGTGATCCTGAGAATGATATAGTCAGGGAACAGCTTTCTGTCCATGACAAGCTGTACAATGCGAGTTGTCCAGGCACATGAGGCATAATGACGTTAAGAGGAACGGATATGAGCATGATCTGGTGTTGTTCTGCATTGACTATAAGGTTTCGGCCTTCGTGCAGAAGGATTCCTGTGTAAGTTGGCACGCCACCCAAGAACAAGGAAATTCTCAGTATCCAATATTATTGGCATTTGCAATCACAGACGAAATGCCATTGCTACACAAGGGATACATGTCATGGCACCAGCTCTTGCCACAGTTTCGCACCCATTTCAGACATTTCGCCTGCACATTCCTCGTGACTTCCTTGGGCAACATCGCAACGTGATTCTGACTCTGCGAAGCATATCCACCGGTACCATCCTCCCCGGTACGGCCCGATTAGTGTCTGGGCAGCCAGCACCTTCCTGGGTCCCGTCCATCTAGCAGGAGACATGTCCCTCTTTGTGGAGAACCTCGTCGCCCATGGGCATCTTCATGTCGATGAGAAGACCCGAAGACCGGAAGGACCTATGGGTTTGCCCTCTTTTGCTGCAGAAGATACAACAGCTCAGCGTGGAAGCAATACAACTTGGTCAGGGAACGCGCCGGTGAACGGCTCCTGTTTTCCTGATGACGTCATACCATCCGAAGGTCGCTGTATGACTGCTGCCGTTCCCGTCATCGACAAACTCGTAGGCATGGACGACGTAGGCCGTCTTCGTCTCCGAATCGATATCGAGAACAGCCTGCGTGGTGAGCCCGCTGTCCTGGACCTTCTGGACCCATGCGGCAACATCCGGCAGGGCCGCCACGCGTGCAATGGCGTCGTCCGGTGAGCGGATCGGACCGGACGGCGCATGCGCTGCAGACGTCGGAAGCTTCACGACCGTTCCGTTGCTCAGCGTGCGGCCTTCCTTCCATGCCGTCACCCTGATGTACTCGCTCTCCGGCGGAGCAAGGGTCAGTTTAAGCTCCTTCCGATCGCCATCGGCATTGATCTGGGCCGTCATCGCCATAGACGAAGCCCCTGTCAGCCAGTTGCCGGTTACCGTGTCTGTCTGCAGATCTCCCAGATCGGCGCGGCCGCTCTGACCATCGATCAGGCCCGAAAGCCGCGTCCCGTTCAGACGCAGACGAAGGATCCTGTCATCCGCACTCAATGCGCCCTGTTTGGTCAGGACGACCCAGTTGCCCGTAAAGTCCTCCAGGGAAACGCTGTGGACGGCATGACATCCCGTCATCCCGGCAAACATCGTCAGAGCCACTGCTCCCGTGACGGTCCTGAGCAGCAGCCTGCGGCACCTTGTCATATTCTCTCTCCCTGCATGTCGGGACAGCTCCGTTGTTTCATCACCGTTATCGTCAGTCATCGTCTACTCATCTGTACAATACTCAATCCCGGGAGAATTACCAGAGGTCCGACAACCGCATGCTGTTACAAACATCGGTGATCATCGGTACAGCTGAAAAACAAAAAAACAGGAGTATCCTGATCCAGGATGAGGAAATTATCATGATCGATACGCTTATCAGGGGAGACCGATACTACAGGCACAATCGCTGGATGGCCGACCGGATGCTGACGTACAGGAACGCGCTGTTTCGATCGACACTGCAGCGAGCATTCCGGCACAGCACTTTCTATTATGAGCTGTATACGGCTGCCGGTATCCGCTGCGGGGACCTTGCGACGATCCCACCGGAGCAGCTGCCCGTCATCACCAAGGATATGGTGCGAGATCATCTGTTCGAGATCGCAACAAGTAAAATCCAACCGGATGAGGTCCAGCGCGTCCGCGAAAGCGGGAACCTGGTCACCAGGGTCGGGCGCTATACGCTGGTCCATACGTCCGGCAGTACCGGAAAGCCCTGCGCAGTTCTTTACGACCGTCATGCTCTTGAGCGGATCGAGGCGAACATGGTGAGGCTCAGCATCGGTGGGACAAACGCGATCGAGGCTTCAGATTTTCCTATCCGGACCCTCTACATGGCGTCCGTAGGAAGCGGTTATGCCGGAACGGCTCTTGCCATGAACGGCATCAGGA
>CAZEWU010000128.1:0-4702 GCA_964516155.1 uncultured Caldisericota bacterium | reverse complement strand
TTGATACCTGCGAAGGCAGCGGCCCTTGATTATGTGCGGGAATTCAGTACAATTGACCAGAACTTGGTGTATGGATTCTGAGTCGTTTTTTTGCCAAGTAAGGAGAGATGGCCGAGTGGCTGAAGGCACTCGCCTGCTAAGCGAGTGGGTGGTCAATACCGCCTCCTGGGTCCGAATCCCAGTCTCTCCGCCATTTTTCTACTTGAAGGCGTGTTTCTATGCTGCTTGCCATTGATGTCGGGAATACCAATATAGTCTGCGGTCTTTTTGATGGCAGTTTGTTGCGCGACAGTTGGCGTCTGGCGACGGATCGTGGCAAAACTGCCGACGAATATGGTGTTTTTGTCCGCAGCCTGTTCCAATCTGCAGATGTCCGGGTGGCTGATATTGATGCCGTCGTCATGGCTACTGTTGTTCCACCACTGACTCCTATTATGCGGCGTCTCGTTGATCGTCTTTTCCATCTGCGCCCCCTTATGGTGTCAACGGCGATAAAAACCGGCATGACCTGGGCTGTCGAGTCTCCTGCTGAAATGGGTGCAGACCGTATAGCTGATTGTGTCGGTGCATATATAAAATATGGAGGTCCGTGCATCGTTGTTGATCTTGGCACGGCGACTACGTTTAATCTTGTCGATGCCGACGCTCGCTACCTGGGTGGTTCTATCGCTCCCGGCATGCTGAGCTCGAGCGAATCGCTCTTTATGAAAACTGCTCAGTTGCCACGGATCGAGTTGGATCGTTCGGCAACCAGCCTGGGGACGAATACAATTATGCAGATGAAGGTCGGCGTTGTATGGGGAACGATTTTCATGGTCGACGGCATGATTCAGAAGCTGCGTCAGGATGCTGGTTGTCCTGAAGCCAGAGTTATCCTGACCGGGGGGCTGTCAGCCGTTGTCGCTCCCGGATTACGGACCAAATGCATACTTGATCAGAATCTGACTCTCGACGGGCTGCGTCTCCTGTTTGAACTTAACAGGGATGTGACTGCGTGAAGATCGGGCCGTTGCAGTTGAGCGGGCGCGCATTGCTGGCGCCGCTTGCAGGATATGGGGATTCGCCGTTTCGTGTTCTGTGCAGGCGCTATGGCGCCGCGATGGTTTACACGGAGATGGTTTCATCTCTGGGCATTAAGTTTAATAATGCCAAGACATTTGCCATGCTGAAGTTTTCCCCTGAAGAACGCCCCGTTGATTTTCAGATGTTCGGTGCGAGACCGGATGCGATGGCGCTGGCAGCGGAAACTCTGGAGAAGGCGGGAACCGATGTCATTGACATCAATATGGGGTGTCCGGAGCCGAAGATCGTAAAGACCGGCGCCGGATCTGCACTGCTCAAGGATCTGCCGCTTATTGATGCAATAACTGCGGCGGTAGTCCATGCGACGCGGCTTCCCGTAACTGTCAAGATACGCAAGGGTTTTTTTCTGAACGATAACGTTACGGAAGGTATCCTCGCCATTTGTGAGAAGAATGGGGTAGCGGCGCTCGCCATCCATGGCAGCACGGCGGTTCAGGGGCGCTCCGGTTACAAAGACTGGGACGTTATCGCCGCGGCCAAGGCCCGCGCAACGATTCCCATCATTGCGAATGGGGGGGTCAAGAAAGCAGAGGATGCCAGAAAATTTCTTGAGTATACTAATGCAGATTACGTTATGATTGGGCGGGCTGCGCTAGGAAACCCTTGGATCTTTGAACAGGTGAATGATGTGCTGTGTGGGAGAACTCCGCGGGTACCCAGCCTGGACGAGCGTTTCCAGGTTATTCAGGAACAGCTGGAACGTGAAATTGCTCTTAAAGGAGAGATCATCGGGGTCAAGGAGATGCGGAAGCACCTTGCATTTTATTTTCGAGGTCTGCCTGACGCGACAACATACCGGGGGCGTGCCAATCAGATCAAAACAGCAAGCCAGCTGAAGAAAATGCTGGATGAATACCATGCGCAGTGCATAGGTGCCAGTGAGGAGGTTTGTCATGACACATGAAGAGGGACAGTTTGGTGAAGAGGAGATCGAGATCACCAATGCTCGAGAGGATGAAGAGGAAAAGCTCTATATAAGCCCGTCTCAGCATAAGAAGATGGTTGAAGAGCTGGACCGGCTCAAAACCAAAGAACGCCTTCGTATCGCTGACCGGATCAAGGAAGCGAAAGGGTTTGGTGATCTTTCGGAGAATGCGGAGTATGACGAGGCAAAGAAGGAGCAGGCGTTCATCGAGGGAACCATCATGGACCTTGAACGTCAGCTTGAACACGCCGTCGTCGTTGAGCCTGATAACCAGAGCACGAGTGAGGTGCACATGGGATGCAGGGTCCAGGTCCGGGATGTAGACAGCGGCAAAGATCGCTGGTTTACCATTGTCGGCAACCTGGAAGCGGATCCCTTTGACGGACGTATTTCTATTGACAGCCCCGTAGGGAAGGCTCTGGTCGGCAAGCATGAGAAGGATACTGTCATTGTCAAAATTCCCAGAGGACGCGTCTCCTACAAAGTCCTGTCCATCGAGAAGATGTAATCATGCTGGAACTCAATGAGGTTGAACAGAGCCGCAAGGACAAGATTATCGAGTTACGGCAGCAGGGCGTTGACCCATTTGGACATAGTTTCAGCGGAGCATCATCAGCGGCATTCATTGCTGCTCATTTTGAGGAGCTGGGAGACAAAACCGTCCGTGCACGGGGGCGTATCATGGCCATCCGCGGCCATGGAAAAGCGTGTTTTCTTGTTCTGGAAGACACGACCGGACGCATCCAGCTGTATGTCCGGGCAGATGATCTGAAGGAACCAGGCTACGATTGGTTCAAGAAATATGTGGACTCCGGAGACATCGTCGGGGTCGAGGGAACGCTGTTCGTTACCAGGACAGGGGAAAAGACGATCGACGTGAGCAAGTTGTGCGTTCTTTCGAAAGCAGTTCGTACTCTGCCTGAGAAATTCCATGGTTTCACAGATGTTGAATTGCGCTATCGCGAACGGTATGTCGATCTTATTGTCAATCCGGATGTCCGCAAGAAATTTGAGATGCGATCACGTATCGTTTCGCGTTTGAGGACGTACCTGACGGAGCAGGGATATTTTGAGGTGGAAACGCCTATGCTGCATCCCATCGCTGGAGGTGCAACGGCACGGCCGTTTGTGACTCATCATAATGCACTGGACGAGGATCTTTATCTCAGGATTGCGCCTGAACTTTACCTCAAACGGTTGCTTGTCGGCGGATTCGAGAAAGTGTTTGAACTCAACCGCAGCTTCCGGAACGAAGGAATCAATACGACGCACAGCCCCGAATTCACAACGCTGGAACTCTATGAGGCATATTCGGATTTGTCTGGAATGATGCAGCTTACGGAAGACATGATTCTCGATGTTGTGGCTGCAGTGACAAAGACTCCGCAGGTCCAGATGGGGGAGCATACCATCATGTTCACCAGGCCTTTTGGCCGGATAACGTTTAACGAAGCTCTCAAGAAGTACGCCGGTGTCACCCTGGAAGAACTCCGTGACGACGCATTCGCACGGTCCAAGATCAAGGAGTTCGATATCCACATAGACAAGGCTTTTGAATATGCAAATGTTGTGAGTGAAATATTCGACAAGATGGTAGAGCCGAATTTGATCAATCCGACATTTGTGTACGACTATCCTGTGGAGAATTCGCCCCTTGCAAAACGCAAGGAGGGGAGCGACCAGCTGGTCCAGCGATTTGAGCTGGTCGTGAATGGAATGGAGCTGGCAAATGCGTTCACGGAGTTGAACGACCCCATGGACCAGGAGCAGCGGTTCGAGCAGCAGGCTGCAGCCAAGGCACGTGGCGATGACGAGAGTCAGTCCATGGACCTTGATTACATCCGTGCCCTTCAGTACGGCATGCCGCCCGCGGGCGGTCTTGGAATCGGCATTGACCGGCTTGTCATGCTGCTTCTTGGCATCGAGTCCATCCGCGACGTTATCCTTTTCCCTTTGCTGAAGAACAGGGAGATATAGCGCGTCGGGAGCTACAGGAATCGAGTGGCATAAGGAGAGTTGCATGGGAAAGCCCCAGGTCCAGTACAGGTGCAGCGAGTGCGGATATATCAGTGTTACCAAGCTTGGAAGATGCCCTGAATGCGGTTCCTGGGGCTCTTTCGTAGAAAGTGTATCAGTCGGAGATTCCGGTTCTGCTCTTCCGGAGTCTCTGTCGCACATTGTACTTCCCGACGCGGAAGAACTGAAGATTTCTGTCGATTCAGTTCAATCTGAGCAGCGGTTGCTGAGTGGCGTTCAGCCCTGGGATGATGTCCTCGGGGGTGGGCTTGTGGTCGGATCTGCCGTCCTGATCGGAGGAGAGCCGGGCATAGGAAAGTCAACGCTCGTCCTTCAGGCGGCTGTTGCCCTGAGTCTTCATGACCCCGTCCTATATGTCAGCGGAGAAGAATCGCGCTCGCAGATTCTGGGACGGGTGCGTCGCCTTGGCTTGAAGCCTGTCCACCTGCTTCTGGCAACGACCAACTCGCTGGCAGAGGCGCTGGCAATAGCGGAACGGGAAAAACCGGTTGCTTTTGTCGTGGATTCGCTGCAGTCGTTTTCCACGTCCGAGGATCTGTTCGGTTCCGGAACCCCGGCACAGTTGAAGGCTACTGCCGCTGCAATTGCAGGATTCTCGAAAAGATCCGGTGTCGCCTGTCTGATTATCGGACATGTTACGAAGGACGGGACGATTGC
>CAZEWU010000127.1:0-4707 GCA_964516155.1 uncultured Caldisericota bacterium | reverse complement strand
CCGGGGCCGTATCGCTCATCTCTGTTCCTCCGGCTTCTGCTCCGATGCAATGCCGATCTCCCGCAACAGCGCCATCGCAAGAACACGGGGCTGGTAGGTATTCATGACGTACGCCTGGCCGGGAGTATTGACTGGGAACGTCCCCCTGCAGTAAGCCTGCTGAAACCGCCGCAGCAGGGCCGGTACCTCTTCCCCGGCATGATCAAACCGGACACGGCTGCAATAGGGGAACGGCTGACTGTAAATGACCTGCCGCCCGCAGGCAAGAGCTTCGATGACAGTCCGGGGCAAGCCGTCGTGCGGTACCAGCCGAAGATAGATCGAGCACCGGGCAAAAACGGCCGGCATATCGGAACACCATCCAAGGAATTGAATATTGGCAGGGCGCTCCTTCAGCCAGCTTCCGTTTCCACCCGCCACCAGAAACGCAACCTCCGGCATGGCCCGCGCAACAGACGCCAGGATGTCGCCGCCGTAGAAGGCGGCACGCGCATCCGGAATGTACATGGCGACAGTAAGCGATGTAGGAAGAACGCATGTACCGGTCGGACGCGGCAATGCATCCGGAAACGGCACAAAGCACGACGAAATCTTCATTTCCCCCAGTTCCTGGACAAGATTCTGCGAGACCGCCAGGTTTCTGCAGGCGTTGATCCGGGCAACCGTCGCCCCGGTCAGCAACCCCGCTTTCCATTCCTGCATCGTATTCAGAACGTCGGTCCCGATCCAGTAGCAGACAACGGCGGCATCGGGATTTTGTCGGCGCAGCCGTGACCAGGCACAATCGAAGACCCGGCCCCGCGCCGTATGCGCTCCCGGGCGGAAACCAACGCGTACCAGAACATCAGCGCTGCTGATCTCCCCCGGCAAGCGCAGATGCAACAGCGTCTCCGGAGACCAGTAGGAGGCACGCGTCTCCGTATCCGGCGCATATTCATTGAGCGTGGCGACAAGACGCCTGCTCCACCGTTCCTGCCCGAAAACAGCAATGTTCCGTCTCATGCCTGCGCTCCATTCGACCGTGGACCAAGGATAAGGCGAACGATACCCACCGCCACAGCCCGCCAGCTGTGCTGCTCCAGCAAAGCCGGACGCGCGGCGCAAAGCCGTTTCCGCGCATCCCGTCCCTCCGCCGTCAGGGTCAGGACGGCTTGCGCCAGATCTTCCGGCTGCAGCGTCGCGACCTCCCGCCCCAGGACGTCCAGCCGGCCGGTAAGCTCAGGATCCACCACAGAAGAACTGTAGATGACCGGCGTCCCTGTGAACGCATATTCAAACAGCTTGAGCGGCGAGAATGTGGTGATGCCGGCCAGCGACGTATCCCGCAGCACCAGCGCAAGATCCGCAGCACCCATGTAGCGGTGGACGTCCCCGTACGGGACCCAGCCGCAGAGACGAACAGACGTTTCAAGACCAAGCCGCCTGATCTGCCGCTGCAACGCCTCACGTTCGTCGCCGTCGCCCACGACAACAAGGGCGTACCGGCCAGGACGCCGCTGTTCCAGGATCGCCATGGCGTCCACCATGACATCGACGCGCTGCCAGGGAGCAAGAGTACCGGCAAAAACGAGCAGGATCCGGTCGGCAGGCAGGTGCAGTGCCAGGCGTTCAACGTCCCGGTCGGGAACCGGCGCAAAGAGCTCTTCATCCGCACCGTTCAGGATCACTGCAACATGTTCCGGCGCCACATGGTAGTCCGCAAGCAGACGCGCCCTGATCCCTGTACTCACGGCAATGATGCCGTCGCAATGCAGGACGGCCAGCCGCTCGCTCAGATGAACGGCGGCGGCGTAAAGACGCGAAACAGGCCGGCCGGCCGATTCATTCCCGACCATACCATTCTTCTCGATCCAGTAGGGCACGTGCTTTCTGCGGGCCGCACTATAGATCCATGCGCCGGCCGGGATCTCGCGGGCATAGATGAACGCAGGAGCGCACGTCTTCAGAAGACGCCGCACCACCTTTGCAAGGCGTATTTCAAACTGGGCTGCACCGGGAAGGCCCTTTCTGCCGACAGGGATATAACGGACCGTCACACCGGCCAGATCCCAGGATGCATGCGAGATACCGCCGTAACCGGGAGCGAACAGCGTGACGTCATACCCCAGCCCGGCAAAATTGAGACAGAGTTCCCGTATGTGACTCCGTGGTCCACCTGTCGCTTCCATATCCATCGAAACAAGCATCCATACTGCCTTTGAACCAGACTGCGCCGGCTGCACCATTCCCGTTTCCTTTCTCATCAAAGTACAACATAGAATACACAACTAAAAGAGAGCTGCATGCAGAATATCTGAACAATCGGGCAATTGCATCCCCCGATCAGGGCTGTAGAATAAACATCATGAAAAAACAATTGTTCCAGTGGTCGACTCTGCTTTGTCTGATCGTGCTTGCGCTGGCGACGCGATGGGGTGACGTCGCCGTCTTCATAGCAGACTGGTGGTTCGCCGCAGCGGTAGTCGTCCTGTTCGCCGCATTCTGCATCTGGTGGATCCCCGGACACGGACTCGCCCATCTGTCCCTTGACTGGTCGTCATTCCTGTTCATCGGCGCGTTCCTCCTGCTGACAATCCTCTCTCCTTACCGCTATGGAGCGCAGGTTGAAGCCGCCAAACTGGGCGCAGCTTTCCTTCTTGCATTCATGGTACTCAACCTGGTCCAGGACCACGAGGATCTGCAGTTTTATATGAACGGCATCCTGGCCCTCGGCGTCGGCATGGCGGCGATCGTCTTCGTCTATTATATCGCCGCTCTCTCCCCGGCGACCCTCCTGGCGGCGCTGCATACGCGGAACCTGTATTATCATTTCGTCGTTAACGGGCAGATCTGGGGACTCTGGCAGTATCCCAACACCTACGCCGGGTTCGTCGACCTCTGCGTCCTGCTCGCGTTCGGCATGGCGGCGGCAGAGCAGCAGACCAGGCCGCGCATCCTGTACGATGCCTGTGCCGGCTTCCTCCTCATGGTCCTGTATCTTACGGGTTCGCGGGGAGCGTTTCTCACAGCATTCATCGGTTTCATCGCTCTCATTCTTCTCACACCGCGAAGTTCCCGCGGACGCATGCTGCTCCGTATATTCGCTGTCGGTGCAGCAGCGGTTGTGGCCATCGTTGCCGATCCTCTTACCAAAACAACGACCATGTTCAACATCGGCAAAAGCAAATCCCTGGGAAAGTTCGTCGCCGGTCAGGGGAATACCTCGCTGCAGACGCGACTGCATATGCTTGTTCTGGCAACACACATCTTCAAAAGTCATCCCTGGGCCGGCACCGGGCTGGGGACTTTCGGGCAGCAATGGACCGCCGTGGAATGGAAGCTGGACAACGCCCGGCGTATTGATCCGCATTCCTTCTTCTTCCGCTTCCTGGCCGAAACAGGGATCCTGGGGACAGTGCCGCTGTTCGCCTGGATCGTGCGGCGGGGCATCTGCGGTCTGGATCATGTCCGCGGGTCGCAGAACGACATGGCCGTGACCGGTCTCTGGGCCGGGACGCTGACCTTTTTCCTTCATATGTGCATGGATGTCGACTACGTCTATGCCGTGGTCCCCGCGATCCTCTTCTTCTGCCTTGCCCTGCTGGCATCCCGGAAGACCGCCGGTGCTGTGGTCCAGACGGAGCCCGGTCCTCTGTCTCTCCCGAAACGCATGGTCTGCCTCGTCGCCGCAGGTCTTGCCCTCCTTGTCGCACTGCTGCCGCTGACACAGCGCGGTATCGGCTCTCTGTACGCCGATGCAGCCGACAGAACTGACACTGCGAAGCAACTCAGCATCGCCACGACCTGGGATCCCGGCAATGATGTTTACTGGAATGAGCTCGGCAACGCCCAGACCGCTCTGCTGAAAGGCGGGGTAACCGGTCCGGCGACGGCTGCGGCCCGTGCTGCTTTCCGGCGGGCATGCGTACTGGCACCGGATGATTACCGGGCCTGGTGGAACCTTGGCATGCTGGAACTTAGCCTGAAGGATCCCGACGCCGTGACCTGTCTCGAACGCGCCGAACAGTTGTACCCGACACTGGCCGAGATCAAGGGGTGGGCGGCCGTCGCCCGTATTTACGTCAACGGGGACACGGCAGGTGCAGAAGCCATAGCGGCCAAAGCCTTCGCTCTTGCTCCGGGGCAGGCGTACGCCGTGACCGCTCAGGGATTCTGTGCACTGAAACAGAAAGACTACCGGCGTGCGCTCACACTCTTTTCATCGGCAACCACTCGCGATGCATCCAACAGATTCGCCTATTTTGGACTGTCCCTGTACTACCGCGCCACCCATGATCCACAGATGGAACGCACGGAACTCCTGACGTCCCGGAATGTCAATCCCAATCTGGTCGAAGCGATGAAGCGGCTGCGTGAACTGCCACGCTAGGATAAGCCGGACTATTTCCCGCAGGCGATGCCCTCAGAGGAGTCTTCGACAGCGCTGATCTTGTCAATGCGCGGTTGGTGACGCCCGCCCTGGTAGACGGCATTGAGCCAGGTCATGACCGCGTCCAGAGCAACCTCTTCGCCGGTCGTGCGGCCGCCCAGCGCAATGATGTTGGCATTATTGTGCTCCCTGGCCATGCGAGCCGTATAAGCATCATGGACCAGGGCGCAGCGGATACCGCGGATCTTGTTGGCGGTAATGCTGGCGCCGATCCCCGTGCCGCACAGAACGATACCCACGGCATTTGAGTCTTCGGCAACGGCACGCGCAACCGGTGC
>CAZEWU010000126.1:0-4723 GCA_964516155.1 uncultured Caldisericota bacterium | reverse complement strand
CGGGTGGAATCGATTACAGTCAGGTGCAGACAAACCGCACCCTTGCTGTGACGTATGCCGAGATCATCACAAGCCGGGTTATCCTGCAGGACACGATCAACAGACTCAAGCTGGATATGACGGTTGACGATCTCATGATAGCGACGACGGTCCAGGTCCAGGGACAGACGGAGATCATCGTAATAAGCGTCACGAACACGGATGCTCAACGCGCAGCCCTTCTTGCGAACGCCGTCGCTGCTTCGTTCATGACACAGCTGCCTAAACTGGTGAACAGCGTGGAGAGAGTGAGCGTTATTGATCCCGCCGTGGTGTCGGCGAAGCAGATCAGTCCACGGCCGCTGCTCCTGATCGCTGTTGCATTTGCCGCCGGGCTGATCCTGGGTACGCTGGCCGCTTTTCTGGCGGACTATCTGGACGACACGGTCAGGACGCAGGACGATGTGAAGCGATTGTCCGGACTTCGCGTCCTTACCGTTGTTCCAGATACCCGCGCGAAAGGGGGATGCCATGAAAGAACTGGCTAGCGCAGGGAAAGACGACCGCAGTTACGACAGGACGGATGATAACAGCAGGACATCGGAAGCATTCCGGATCCTCCGGATGAACCTTCAGTTTGCTGCGGTGGATTGCGAACTGCGCGTTATCCTTGTGACCAGCTGTCTGGCAGGCGAAGGAAAGAGCACAGTGGCTCAGCATCTGGCGCAGAGCATTTCCCGGACGGGCAAGAACGTGATGATCCTGGATGTCAACCTGATCAATCCCTCTCTGCACCTCTGTTTTGGGATTCCGAATCAGCAGGGTCTGTCCAATCTCATCATGGGAGAAGCCGATTTCACGGTATTCACCCGTCTTGATGCATATCCGAACCTGTGCGTCATTACAAGCGGGCCTGTTTCACCGAACAGTTCGGAACTGCTTGGAAGCATGCGCATGCGCCACCTGATGGACCGCCTGCGGGAGGAATACGACGTCATCATTCTTGATGCATCGCCGCTCCTGTCCGTGACGGATGCAGTCATTGCATCATCTCTTGCGGACGGGGTCCTCCTCGTAATTCAGGCGGGACATACGCATGCGGCGGACATGCGCCGCGCATGCGATGTGCTTGGAGCCGCGCACGCCAACCTGCTGGGGATTGTCCTGAATACGGCGCGTCATCGCTCCAGGAAGGAACCCGCACCGCCTGTTCGCGACAGACATGAACTGCGGGTTGTCAGATCTTCGGAGGCCTCGATGCTGACATGAGGCGGGGCCGATCAGAAACAATGGGCCAGACATGGGTGTGATTGCGGTGGATATCTGCGGTTGAGAAGGAGGTGAAGTGGTGAGAAACTGGAGTTTTGGATTGATAGGATGCGGACGTATCGCAGGCAAGCACCTGGAAGCTCTGTCCGGCCTGCCCAACGCTCACCTGGCCGGGGTCTGTGATCTCATTCCCGAAAAAGCGGAGAAAGCGGGCAACAGGTACCATGTTCCGTGGTACACAGATGCCGCGGAGCTGCTCACGAGAGAGGATATCGATATTATCAACGTCCTCACGGAAAGCGGGAATCATGCGCATGTCGCTCTCGACGCTCTGACTGCAGGCAAGCACGTTGTGGTGGAGAAGCCCATGGCGCTGCGGCTCAGTGATGCAGATGCCATGGTGTCCTGCGCCAGGGATCACGGCGTACGGGTCTTTACCGTCAAGCAGAATCGGTACAATCCACCGATCCAGCTGCTCAAACGCGCTATCGACGAAGGAAGGTTCGGCCGCCTTATTGAATGCACAGCACGGGTGCGATGGCACCGAGGGCAGGAGTACTACGATCAGGCGCCGTGGCGGGGCACCTGGGCCCAGGACGGCGGCGTCATCACCAACCAGGCGATCCACTACGTGGACCTGCTGCAGTGGCTGATGGGAGGGGTCGCAAGTGTGTCCGCGCTCGGCGGAAGATACCAGCATAAGATCGAAGCTGAAGACACAGCGGTCGCTGTCCTCCGTTTCAGGAATGGAGCCATCGGAACGTTCGAGGCGACGACCTGCACAAATCCCACCGACCTTGAGGGGTCCGTGAGCGTCCTCGGAGAACATGGGGCGGTGGAAGTGGCGGGCATTGCCGTCAACCAGATGCGCACGTGGCAGTTTGCCGATCGTCAGGACTATGATGCACTGGCCTTCAGCAGTTCGTATGTGCCGGACAACGTCTATGGCAGAGGACATGCTGCCTTGCTGGCGGACGTCATTTCTTCTCTCGAAACACGCACACCATGTATGGTCGAAGGTTCTGCAGGAAGAGATGCGCTTGAAGTTGTGACCGCCATGTACGAATCCATCGAGAGTGGATTGCCCGCCGTGCTGGGGGGCGGGTATGAACATGCGTGCCTCGGCATGGCTGCCAGAGGTGGACAATGAGCGTTCATCCGACCGCGACGGTTCCGGCCAGCTGCATCCTGGGCGAGAATGTCGTCGTGGAAGAAGACGTTGTCCTCGGCGAAGGATGCTTCCTGTCTCACAACGTAGTTGTCAAGGCCGGTTCACGTCTAGGAAATGACGTCCAGGTCGGTGAGAACTCTGTGATCGGACGCAGGGCCATGCGGTCGCCGTATTCGGCAATGGAACCGGTTACAGAGAGCCGGCCGGCTGTCATCGGAAGTCATGGTCGTATCGGGTGCGGGGTCGTTATCTACGCGGGGGCTGTTATCGGGGAAAACGTCATGATCGCCGATCTGGCGACCATACGCGAAGCGGTTTCGGTCGGAGAGGGGACCATCGTTGGCCGTGGCGCGGCCATCGAGAACCGCTGCCGCATCGGGCGGCGCTGCAAGCTGGAGACAAATGCCTATATAACGGGATCGTCCGAGCTTGAGGACTACGTTTTCGTGGCGCCCATGGTGACGACATCAAATGATAACTATATGGGCCGCAGCGAAGAGCGCAGAAAGCATTACAAGGGAGTCACCATCAGGCGCGGGGGGCGCGTGGGAGCTAACGCCACAGTCCTCCCCGGCAAGGTGATCGAGGCTGACGGCATGGTGGCGGCAGGATCCGTGGTGACGCGGGATGTTCCCGCCGGAGTGATTGTGGCCGGCGTTCCGGCCAGGCCCCTGCGCCCGGTGTCATCGGATCAACTCGTAGACAGTCAGGAGGATACGACATGAGGATTCCGCCGCTGGATCTGGTCACGGAGTACCACTCTATCAAGACCGAGATCGACGAGGCTGTTCATGCAGTCCTCGAATCGGGAGACTTCATCAACAGTTCGAACGTCGCTGCGTTCGAGTCGGAGGCGGCCGGATACCTGGGGGTAGAACATGCTGTAGGCTGCGGCAACGGCAGCGATGCGCTCCTTCTCGCTCTCATGGCGCTCAACGTCGGGCCGGGAGACTGTGTTATCACAACGACGCAGTCCTTCTTCGCTACGGCGGGGAGTATCGCGCGACTCGGAGCAACCCCCGTGTTCGCAGATATTGATCCTGCGACCTTCACACTCGATCCGGCGGACCTGCCCCGGGCGGAGAGCCGCGCCGGCGGTATGGTGAAGGCTGTCATTCCCGTTCATCTGTACGGCCAGTGTGCCGACATGGACCCCATCCTGCAGTATGCCCATGACAGGGGGTGGGCGGTCATCGAGGATACGGCACAGGCCTTTGGTGCGACCTACAAAGGTATGAGGGCCGGAACGATCGGCGACATCGGAACGTTCAGTTTCTTTCCTACCAAAAATCTCGGGTGTTACGGGGATGGTGGAATGGCCGCGACCAGAGATGATCACCTTGCAGACCGGATCAGGATCCTCCGGGTCCATGGCGCGCGCCGGAAATACTTCAGCGAGGTCGTCGGCATCAACAGCCGCCTGGACGAACTGCAGGCCGCCGTCCTGCGGGTAAAGCTCAGGCACCTGGACTCCTGGATCGCGAACAAACGTTTGCTGGCCGGGGTGTACGATGACGGATTCCGTGCGCTGTCGGATTTTGTCCAGCCGCCGGTTGTTGCTCCTGGCAACGTGCACACGTATCATCAGTACACGATACGGGTCCGGGACGGATGCCGCGACGCATTGCAGCGTTATCTGGCAAACCAGGGGATCGCTTCGACGGTGTACTATCCGCAGTTGCTGCATCTGCAGCAGTGTTTCGTTGCTCTCGGTTATCATACCGGCGACATGCCGCATGCCGAACAGGCACTCGGGGAGATCCTCAGTCTTCCGGTATGGCCTGCCATGCGCAAGGGGGATGTCCATGCTGTCCTGGACGAAGTGATGGCGTTCTTTGAGGAATTTCCGGGTGGAGGATGCGCATGAAGATCAGCGTTGTGGGAACAGGTTATGTTGGACTGACGACCGGGGCGTGCCTGGCCGAGAGGGGGCATTCGGTGATCTGCATTGACAAAGACACCGGCAAGGTGGCACGTCTGCAGAAAGGGGAGTGCCCCATCTATGAGTGTAACCTTGAGCCTATGATCCAGAGGAACATAAAGAGGGACAGGCTTGCGTTTGACAGCGACGTCGCGCGCGTGGAAGGAAGCGATGTTGTCTTCATCGCCGTGGGCACCCCCGAGGGACCGGACGGGTTCCCGGATATGACATTTGTCATGACTGCTGCAGCGGCATGCGCGTCTCATCTTGGGAGCGATGCCGTCCTGGTCGTGAAAAGCACGATACCTCCTCTTGCCTGGCGCGACGTTGCTCGCTGCGCTGCGCAGGTCCGACGTTCAGCCGGCCGTGCCGGTGACATTCAC
>CAZEWU010000125.1:0-4790 GCA_964516155.1 uncultured Caldisericota bacterium | reverse complement strand
CATTTACCTCGGAAGCGTCGGCCAGGAAGGATTCCGTGCGCTTGCATGCGAGAATGTCGCCAAGCTGCAGGATCTTGCGAATGGGCTGGAGGCGACGGGTCTTTTTGCCCGCGTTTTCAAGTCAAGTCCTGTGTTCAACGAGATTGTTCTTGCAAGCAAGATCTCGCCTTCCGAGATGCGCACCCGCCTTGCCGGATTGCCGGTGTTTCCGCCCCGGGCCTTGGAGCATGATGTTGTCCCTGGTGTTCAGGGCATGCCATATGCATATCTCTTCTGTGCTACCGAACTGCTGAAGAACAGTCTTCTGAAGCAGGTTATCGGTGCGCTGTCCTAGGGTGGGGGTGATACGATGACGTTATATGAGAAGAGCGTAGCGGGTCGTTCTGCTTTCTCTTTTGGTTTTGAAAGCGACTGCGCTGCTGCCGAGAAGTTGATTCCTGATTATGCACGTGCAGACACCAAGTGGCTGCCACAGGTAAGCGAGCTTGATCTTGTCCGTCACTTTACGGATCTGGCCCGGAACACCTATTGCGTCGATTCAGGATTCTACCCCCTGGGCTCCTGTACAATGAAATATAATCCGAAGATCAATGAACGTATGGCAGCAGACCCCGCTATCACGATGCGCCATCCATTAGACGATGTGAAAGATAACCAGGGCATTCTCCAGATGGAATATGAGTTGAAGCAATCGCTTCAGGAAATCACCGGTATGGATGATTTTACGTTACAGCCGGCCTGTGGTGCACATGGTGAGCTGACGGGCATGCTTATCATCCATGCATACATGCGTGACCATGATTCAAAGCGTACTAAAGTCCTCATTCCCGATTCTGCTCATGGGACAAACCCCGCTTCGGCAACGATGGCTGGATTCCAGGTAGTGACGATTCCATCCAACGAGCGTGGCGGTGTCGACATGGACGCTCTTGACAGGCTCATGGACGACACAGTGGCTGCAATCATGCTGACGAACCCCAATACTGTCGGCCTGTTCGAAGAGAATATCACGAAGATAGCCGAGCTGGTACATGCGCGTGGAGGTCTTCTCTATTATGATGGGGCGAATCTCAACGGCATGATGGGTCTCGTTCGTCCTGGGGATGTTGGTTTTGACGTTGTGCATCTTAATCTGCACAAGACGTTCTCGACTCCTCATGGCGGTGGCGGCCCCGGTTCTGCTCCGGTCGGTGTCAAAAAGTTCCTGGCAGATTATCTGCCGATTCCTGTCGTTGTCCGTGATGGAAATTCCTATGTCTTTGATGAACACCGAGCCCATTCGATCGGCCGGATGTCGGCATTCTACGGGAACACGGATGTTCTTGCCAGAGCGTATGTATATATCAAGATGATGGGCCGGGATGGATTACTGGCCACGAGTCGTGCGGCGGTAATCAATGCAAACTATGTCAAGGCTCTGCTGAGTCCTTACTACGCGCCGGCGTACGACCGCCCCGTCATGCATGAAACGGTCTTGAGCGCCAAGGAATACGACAAATATGGCGTTACCCTGGTCGATATTGCAAAGCGTCTGATGGACTACGGGTTCCATCCGCCGACAGTCTATTTCCCACATTTCCCTCCTTATGCCGAAGAGGTTATGATGGTAGAGCCGACGGAAAGCGAGAGCAAAGAAACGCTGGATGCATTCTGCGCCGCTCTTATCAAGATCAGCCAGGAAGCAAAGGAACAGCCGGAGCTTCTGAAGTCTGCTCCGCATACGACGATCGTCAGGCGTGTAAATGAGGTTTATGCTGCCCGTAATCTTGTTACGAGCCAGCGCGACAAGAAAGGAAAATAACTGAGTGCTGAATTTACGTGAGACAATAGACCGGCAGGTCAGCCTTGCGTTCAGGGACCTTCTCTCTCCGGAGGAGGCCCCTCTTGCAGTCTGTTCGCTGTCGCGTCCTGGATTCCTTGACTATAGTCTTTCATTCCCGATGAAATTGGCTCGGATCCGTCATAAGGCTCCTATCGGTATTGCAAGGGAGCTTGCACCGGCGCTCGAACACATGGAAGGCATCGGGCGCGTCGAGGCGGTCGCTCCCGGGTATATCAATATGCAGCTGTCGGATGCATTTGTTGCAGATCAATTGACCGCACTCATGCAGACCGCTCCCGGGAAACTGCTGGTAAAATCATCCAATAATGTGAAAATTGAGGTTGAATTCGTAAGTGCGAACCCGACAGGCCCGGTGCATGTCGGTAATGGTCGCGGAGCAGCGCTGGGATCTGTTCTTGCGAATCTTCTGGAAACGCAGGGATATACTGTCGGGCGTGAGTATTACGTTAATGACTATGGCTCCAAGATGAAACTCTTTACGGAGTCCATTGCTCATTATCTCTATCCGATGCTTGGTCTGGAGTATCCCATGCCGGAGGATGGATACCATGGTGCATACATCCCGGAACTCGCGCATCAGGTATTCACGCGCAAGGAGCAGGAGCTCCGGAACATGGCCGCGGAGCAGCGTTTTTCCTGTATAGAAGAAGAAGGAAAGCAGCTGGTTCTCGATTCTATTCGCTCCGCCCTGGAGGAAATGGGCGTTACGTTTGATACGTGGTTCTCTGAACGGTTTCTGGTCGAGAACGGGTGGGATGCCCGTGTTTTGCAACAGTTCCGCGACCGGGGCGTCGTTTATGAGAAGGATGGCGCTGTCTGGCTTCGCGCTACGCAGTTCGGAGACGACAAGGACCGCGTTCTGGTGCGGCGGGATGGCGAGCCGACCTATACACTGACGGATGCAGCGTATCATTTCAACAAGTACCAGCGCGGATACCGCAAGAGTATTGATATCCTGGGTGCCGATCATATCGGGCACATTGTGCCGATGCAGGCATTGATGAAAAGCCTTGGCCTCCCGGACGATTTCCTGGAGATCCTCATTTATCAGATTGTTCACTTTTCTCGTGGCGGGAAGCAGATCATGCTGTCCAAACAGACCGGCGAGATCATTGAACTTGCCGACCTCGTTCATGAGGTGGGCAGAGATCAGGCCCGTGTGTTCTTCCTGCTGTCTTCAGCTGACTCAGAGCTGGAATTCGATCTCGAGGCCGCCAAAGAGAATTCGCTTGACAATCCTGCATACTATCTTAAGTATACGCATGCCAGATTGAGCAGCGTTGAGCGTCAGGCGACAGCCGCGGGATTTGAACTGCCCGTTGCCGCTACTGCGGGTGATGTGGCGATGCTTACCACACAGGAAGACCGTGAAGTGCTTAAATTTCTCCTCAAGGCGCAGGATGAGATCGATGATGCCGCCCGGATGAGGCAGCCGCACCGCGTCCTGTATCTTGCAAGCGAGCTTGCCAAAGCGGTTAATGCGTTTTATCAGAAGGAGAAGGTTCTTCAGGATAATGCCGACCTTGCGCGAGCGCGTCTCTTGGTAGCTGGATGCGCGCGCCGTATGCTGGAGGCATACTCCTGCGTCCTGGGCATTACTCTTCCGGAATCCATGTAACTGGTGTGGGTTGTTACCCGCCCGAAGTGAGGTGCGTTATGAAGAATGTCCGAAAGCTGCGGCTCGAGTCTTTTATCCAACGCAGTATTGAAAGTCAACTTATTCGTATGGATGACCCTGAATTGCGGCTGCTGACGATAACGCATGTGGAGCTGTCCAACGATACGCGGCTGGCCAAAGTTTTTGTTTCCAGTCTCTCGAAGGATCCGGCTCACCGGGATGCCCTGATGGCGGCGTTGTCCCGGTCGGCGGGAAAGTTTCAGCAGAAACTGGCTGCTGATGTCTCCATGAGATTTACTCCGCTGCTTTCCTTCCATTTCGACCAGGGTTTCGTCAAAGGGACGGAGGTCGTGGAGATCCTTACCGAGCTGGAGAAGAACGAGAAGAAGGAGAATGGTGCATGAGGGGCGACGGTCTGCAGGCTGTCGCTGATCGTCTGCAGCAGGCGACACGGGTCTTTCTGTTCACGCATGAATTTGCCGACGGCGATGCGCTGGGCTCCATGGTGGCGCTTTTCTTTTATCTGAGCAAACTGGGCGTGCAGGTCAGCGTTTTTGTCCCCGGTAAAGTACAGAGTGCCTATCGGTTCCTCGGAACAGACGATATTATCAATACCCTGTCTATGGAAGAAGCTGTCCGTGAGGAAACAGCAAAGCATGTGACCTGCCTGAGTGCGGATGCGGCGGACATCGATCGGTTGGGCGAATGGAAACCTCTGTTCCTGGGAGGTTCTGAACGACTGGTCGTCGACCATCATGACACCAACGCCGGCTTTGGCGATGTTTTTGCTGTCGACGGTGGGATGAGCTCCTGCTGTGAATTGCTGTTTGAGCTTTTCAAGCTTATGGACCCGGGCCTCATTGACGAGCGTGTCGCTTCCGCTCTCTATACCGGGCTTGTTTCAGATACAGGGTCGTATCAGTATGCCAATACGCGCGCTGTTTCCCTGAGGCACGGTGCCCAGCTTATTGAATTGGGGGCTTCTCCTGATGCTATTTCGCGTAATATCTATGAATCAAAGCCATACGGTGGCCTCAGACTCATGGCGGATTGCATAGCCGCCTCGCGCCTGCTGTACAGTGAACAGGTCATTCTTTCTGTTGTGACGCGGCGGATGCTTGTGCATTCCGGAACGCTGGATGAAGACACGGAGGGTATTACGGACGAGCTGCGCCGCGTCCAGGGAACGAAAGCTGTTGTGCTGTTCAAGGAAGCGGCTGACGGCTCCATCAAGGTCAGCCTGCGTGGTAAGTATGGGTTTGATGTAAAGCGTATTGCTACTGTTTTTGGCGGTGGCGGACATCTGCTGGCTGCTGGCTGTACGATCCA
>CAZEWU010000124.1:0-4794 GCA_964516155.1 uncultured Caldisericota bacterium | reverse complement strand
GCTCGATCGCCCCTGCCGCGTCATGATGGACCTCGCCGGGCCGAAGCTGCGGACATCGCCAAGATCAACAAAGGCGACCAGGCGGCGATGATCCGCCAGAGCAGCCGGGAGAATACCTTTATCCGCTCTGTCATCGCAAAATGCGACCCGGCCGTGGCAAGGCAGCTTTCCTCTGTTGCAGAGTTTTCATGGCCCCTGAAGGGCGCCATGAAAGTGACCTCCCCGTATGGCGAACGCATGCATCCTATCATCGGTGAAGAGGCTTTTCACCGCGGCGTCGATCTGCGGGCCGCCTACGGCTCTCCTGTCTATGCGCCGGCGGACGGCGTCGTGCTGTACACTGGTCGCAAGACGACGTATGGGAACATGATTATCCTGTTGCATGGCGGCGGCGTTGCGACTGTCTACGGTCACCTGTGGAAATTCGCTGTTCATGCCCACGAACGTGTCGCCAGAGGGCGGTTGCTGGGATACTCCGGCAATACCGGTTTCAGTACCGGTCCGCATCTCCATTTTGAAGTGCGCCAGAATGGTGAGCCCACCAATCCCCTGGAGTGGCTGCCGCCTATCGCAACGACTGGCAGCTGGGAGGATCGTCAGTAGCGGGACAACCGTTACCGGGGAAGGCCAAACGTACTGTTCTGTGGATCCCGGAAGAGCGGAAGGTGCGGTGGACGGAATGTGAGCATGGCAAACAGACCAGCCAGAACGATCACGGAAAGAAGCGCAACGGTGCGCCGGCCTTTCCTGCAGCGTGACCGGACGGCAACCTGATAGAAGAGAAGTTGTCCGAGGATAACGGTCAGCTCAAAGTCAACAAGATCCATGATGAAAACATCATGTCCGGCGATCGCTGCATACAGGTAGTAGAAGCCTATCTGAAAGAGCGGCATGAACCACAGAGCCATTGCGGCTGCAGCGCTCACTGTCAGAGATCGGTCTCTGCGAAACCTCCATGCCATGATGACATACCACAGGAGAGGTGGCCAGAAAACCAGCTTTGCATGTTCCCAGATCGATTCATTGACAGGACCGAACAACCCGACCACGGTGTTCTGACCGGACCAGTCGTAGACAAAGTGCATTGCTGACCCGGCAAGCGTCATAAAGACGGCTCCGGCAATCACGAACGATAACAGTCTTCTGTTTCTTCTCACATCACGCCTCCCCGTCACAAACAGGAACGCCTTTGAAACTCCCGGCAACACACTGTCATTATTCTCAGTGTGCCCGTTCTCTGAAAATGGTCAAGACAGGCTGCCCATCCTGGTATCATGGACCAGCAAGTCCGTTACCATTTCGTAACCTTCACTGAGTATACCATAGTTACCTGCACAACATGATGCAGAATTTGAAACAAGAGGTGAACCATGCAATGGTACCGTCGTAGTAGGGCCATAAGCTCCGTACTTGTTATCATTGTCGTAATTGTGGCCTGTTTTGTTTCAACTGCCTGCGTATCTCAAGCTGAAACCACTCGCTATGATCAACAATTCCGGGAGATGGTACTCTCTTCACCTATCTATTCAGTGACAGTGTCGTCAGTGTCACTGTTGGACGCGATCCCCGGCGCTCAGGTGTTGACACAGCTCCAGTGGAAAACGATGACACAACAGGTTCTGGCCATGAGTGACACAGATTTCGAGGAGTTCTGCAGGTCTCGTTTTGGCCAAATGATTACCTATGCCAAGAACCCTGCCGAAGGTGTCCGCGTCCAATGGAACGCCGAGGTCGTTGCCAAGATTATCCCCCGCATCGCTTCCGATCTTCAAGCAGTGATTAACGCTCAGATCGCAAAACAGTCTAATGAGGGCCGGATTCATGAGGGACCAGCCATCACTATTTCTCCTATGGCATTGATTCCAGGGTCTAATACCATCACACCTAGCGTTGTAGTTTCAGGCATGGGTGGCCGCCTCTACGGTCTCTACTGTCGCATTCACTGGGAGTGGGACTCGTATCATATAACAAGTGTTTTGCCATCTTCCTATGGAGAGGTTTACGCACCCACGTGGACTGACGCGGGGCTAAACGCTACACAGGGTTATTACAATACCGACCAGACTGTATATTATAAATGGGTGCAGTGGCACTTTATCCATTGGTCGATCTATCCTGGGGGAGTTCCTCTGGAGAACGCCTATCCCGAGCTAAATATCGAGGTACACGCCGCGGGATCTTCAGGCTACTCGTCTGTGACAGGATGACTTCGTACCAAAAGCGGCATGAAGGAAAGACTGATACATAGAGATTAAAACAGGAGGGGGAAGTGTTCGCTTGGTATCAGATATCCAGTTTCTAAGATGAGGATATAGCAGGGAATGCCACTCCATATTTCTTACGGTGTTCCCTGCCAAATTTCCCGGTTGACATCACATCCGGAAACAACTATGGAAATAACGATGGTATGCTTATCAAAAAGCTCAAGAAAATAGGTTGTTTTATATGGTGAATGACAAAGAACCATGGATCGTTGGGCACAAGTATAGCGGAGGATAATGGGATAGATGAGGATCCTGGTCGTAGAGGATGAGTCGGATATCTGCAAGGCAATTGCTGATGCATTGCGGCAGGAGCACTATGCCGTCGACACGGCGGACGATGGGAATGACGCACTTGCAAAGGTCCATGTCGAGCAGGCATACGATCTCCTCCTTCTTGATCTGATGCTCCCCGGAGTCGATGGACTGCAGGTCCTGCACCAGCTGCGATCTGAAGGAAACCGGACGCCCGTGCTGATCGTCACAGCGCGCGATACTGTTCAGGAGCGTGTCGCCGGGCTGGATCAGGGTGCCGATGACTACCTGATCAAACCATTCGCTATCGAAGAGATGCTGGCGCGTGTGCGTGCCCTGCTCCGCAGAGGGCCAGCAGCGCAGCAGATCATTCTCTCATCAGGAATTGTTTCTTTTGACCCGGCAATGCATCTCTGCACGGTCGCCGGCAGGACTGTTCCGCTGACCGTCCACGAAGAGCGGATCCTTGAATATCTTTTGTGCAATGCCGGCCGTGTCGTTCCACGGAGTGAACTGGAAGAACACGTCTGGGAGGAGCAGACGTCGCTGTGGACTGATACCTTGAAAGTCCATATCTCACGGCTGCGCAGGAAACTGGATGCAGCGGGCGCGCCAGACGCTATCCGGGCCGTGCGGGGCATTGGCTATAGCATTGGCATAAGGGGCAAAAACGTATGAAGTGCAGAATCCGTTCTTTGATTCTGCACTTCATGACAGTGATAGCGCTATTACTGGGAACAATATTGATCTTTAGTCTATTAACGTCTTCCCGTGGCATAGGTAGCTGGAAGGTATTCCTGACGCTGGTGCCAGTTACCCTTGTTGTTGCAGCTCTCCTATGCTGGCCGTTGAGTTTCGACGATCATGTCGAACCAGATGTTCTGGGGTCGTTGCGCCGTACCTATGGTCTATATACATTACTTGTGGTACTTTTGGTGGCATTTCTTCTTATATCCATAGTACAGGTAGGCATTTCTGGCCAGTTGAATGTAGCACACAATCTCACGCAGGACATGCTGCTCAATGACGGTGACATGATGCAGGTTCTCATCCCTACGACGCAGAAACCGATTACCTCCTCGCAAGCAATGTCGCACCTTATCGATGATGCAGCACGCTTGACCAATTGCGTCAAGTCCGGTGGTTTTGTCGTTGCAGAGGGAGCTCCAGGCGTTCATTCGATCTGGGGAACAGTGCCCGACGATATTGGCAGCCTGCAGAGTCACACAGTGAGAATTATCCATATCCCCGCGAAGGGAAAGATACTGGCTCAATCGTTCATGACTACTACAAGGACAGTCAACATTGGTGGTCAACCCGTACATATCCTGCTGGGTATGCCCATAGACGACAGTCTCCCCGAAATAGATTCATCTCGCCGCACATCGTGGCTGCTGGGTGTATCTGGGACCCTGCTGGCTGCCCTTGCAACATTGTCGTTCGGCAGGATCGCTGCCCGCCCGGCGACAGCAGCACTGGAGCGCCTGGCACAATTCACCGGTGATGCCGGCCACGAACTGAAGACACCCCTTGCTGCCATTCAGCTGAACGCCGAGATGGCATTGCGGCCGCAGTCAACGCCTGAACAGGTGCGCGGTTATACCGAGGCTGTGCTCCGGCAGGCGCGTTCTGCCTCGGGAACAGTGCAGTCCCTGCTGCTGCTGGCCCGCCTGCCCCATACGGCAGAACGTCCTGCGTCTGCCATCCTGTTTGGTACGCTGTGCGCTGATGTTCAACAGGTTCTTGCTCTCCTGCTGGAGGAGAAGAAACTGCATCTCGATGTCGCAGGCGCCGATGTCCCGGTCGCTGCAAATCGTGATCTGATCCTCATCGTCCTCAGAAATCTGGTACAGAATGCGGCACAGTGGTCGCCGACCGGTGCAGCGATCGGCATGAGCGCCGAGGTGATCTCGCGGCGCAGGATCCGGATACGGATCACCGATCACGGACAGGGCATTGCCACGAAGGATCTGCCGCACATCTTTGAACGGTTCTACCGTGCCGATCCCAGTCACAGCCATGCACAGCATAGTGGAGCAGGACTGGGCCTGGCCATCGTGAAGCAGGCTGTTCTGAGCATGCGGGGCTCTGTCAGCGCTGTCAGTTCACCGGCAGGGACGACCCTGACATTGCTGCTCCCTCGCCGGTAACAGCGGGGACACGCCTTGTGCCGGGTGATATGGCGCGGAAGTTCCGGAACGGAACGACGAGGCGTATCACCTGTGAGACAACTAGTAGTCGAAGAAACTGTTGCCGACGAACTCGCGCACGATGGAGG
>CAZEWU010000123.1:0-4830 GCA_964516155.1 uncultured Caldisericota bacterium | reverse complement strand
ACATCATATAGCGGTCGATGTGGTGCTCGGACGTGACAAAGTACGGTGGTAGCGTGCAGGCGAGCAGGGCGGTATCGAAGTTGATCTCGAAAACGGTGAGCGTGTCGCCGTGGATGGCCTGCAGCACGGGTGGGGTGGGCCAACCTACGGGCGGCGTGCCGATGGGCGTCGAACGATCGACGTGCATTTGGAGATAGTCGCTGGCCTGGATGCGCGGATCGGGACCGAGCATGGCGAGGAAGTTGGCGGCCGTGAAGCAGAAGTTCCAGACAGTCGCGGCGAGGAGCAGAAGACCGAAGATCAATCTCCAGCGTGGTGGCGGTTGCGCGGCGAAGGCCGCGGCGCCGATGAGGCAGTAGAGCGGCATGTAGACCATCAGCATGTAGCGCAGAAATTGCCACTCCTGCCGACAGAGAAAGAGCAGAAAGAGCGCGATGAAGGTCAGGCAGACCTGATCGGCCGGGTCTCGCCGCCAAAGCGCGATTGCGATGGCTCCGAGCGCTGTCGCATACATCGGCCAGCCGAAGGTCGCGGCGAAACCCTCGACCAGATAGAACCAGGGCGTCGATACGTCAGCGTACATGGGAGTCCCGATGATGTGAAAGACACCCACAAATTTATCGAAATCATTCACCAGATGGAGGGGATAGTACGGGTACTCGCAGATTACGCCGGCGAGCAGGCAGAGACAGGCGAGATAGGGCCGCCGGTCGAACAGCAGATGCTTCCAGCCGTCGTGCCGTGTCGCGACCAGGTGAGCGGCCAACAGAAACGCGAAGCAGAGAAGGCCGTGCAGCGCGTTGGCCATGGCCAGCCCGGCGCAGAAACCGGAGAGATAGTAGTCCCGCGCCCGTCGGCGACGCAACACGCGCGCGGCGAAGATCATCGAGCCAGTGGCCGCGAGGAGCATCAGGACATGGTTGTCAATGATGAAGGAAAAGATCATGTGAATCGGGTTGAGAGAAAAGAGTGCGGCCGCCACCCAGCCGACCTGGTTGTCGTAGAGCTCTCGCCCCAGAAAAAAGACGGCGCCAATGGTGGCGATGCCCACGAACAGAATGAAGGAGCGGCCGGCGATGTAGAGCATGTCCGCAGCGTGCAGGTGCGCCTCGTAATACGACCGGCCGGCGAGCGGTAGAAGTCCGCACAGGTTGGCGATCTTGCACGTCGCCACCATGCCGTAGATCGTGCCCGGGCTGTAGAACGCCGAGGGAAATGGTGATGCCGCTTCGTCGAAGTCGAAGTCGAGCCGAGCAGGATTCAGGTTGGAGATGAAGCGCAAGGGTTCGCTTTCGTCGGAGGCATAGGTTCTCAGGCAGCGGGTTTCATGGGGGAGCCCCCAGGTGAGCCCGTAGACGCGGTAGAAGATGCCGACAGCGATCAGCAGGGCGCAGATGACGATCAGGATCCTGTTGCTTTTCATCGGGCGGAATGATGACATAGGCCCAGGCGAATGTCATTGGCAATTGTGCAAAACAGTCGGTCTTGTGACGCCGAGGGATTCGGTGGAATCGTCGTCCGAAATGTATCCGGATACCTACTGTTTAGGTCGGGGTTTCTGCGCCTGTCGCATGAACCCGCAGAATCCATCGAAGTAATTGTCGCCAGGAAGTCGACATGAAGAGCTTCATCGCTGTCGATTGAACACGGACGGCTGAGAAGACCGCCAACGACAAAATCATCAAACGACAGTGGCGGATGATCACCGATTGCTGGATCGTTTCCACGATGGATGCAATGTTCATTGCGACCTCTCCTGCAGCGCAGATGCTGTGTTGTCGTGACCGACATCATCGCACAGGCAGAGGTCTTTGTCTTTTCGAGAACCACTCTGAAACCGAGGGCCGGTCCGTCTTCCATCGGTATTGACGCACAGCGCGTCATTATTTAGGATCGCAAGAGGTGCCCGACAAGAGAAACTATCGGCGGACGTGATCGGAATCGAGGATGGGAGCGAGTAGTGCCGGCCTCGGCCTCCTTACGGCACCGAAATTGGGATGGCGTTTGGCCTGCATCGAGAACGTTTGTCCACGAAAATGGTGTATGATGGCTCAGGTATTGTTCATCACGCAGGACTCGGCCTATCCCCAAATGGGAGTGCTGTATCTCATCGATGCTCTGGCCAGGCAGGGCATCGATGCCGAGATGTTGGCCAGCGGTGTCACGTTTGAGCATCTCGAAGCCGTGCTAGCTTATGTTCGACCGCAAATCGTGGGCATGTCGGTGCTCACGGCCCCCCAGACCCAGGACTTTGTCCGGCTGTCCGTCTATCTCAAGGAAAACCATCCGGAGATCAAGATCGTCTGGGGCGGCAACCATGCTACGCTGCTGCCGAATATCTGTTTGAAGTCCTGGTACATCGATTATGTCTTCGTGGGGCAGGGAGAGACGCTGTTTCCCAAGATGGTGAAGGACCTTCTCTCCGATGAAGAAAAGGTGCCTCGTCTCGTTCACGGATATGGGACTGCACAGCTGGATGATTATCAGCCGGCTTGGGAAAAGGATGATCTGGCCAAGTATCTGTTTTCGGAACGCCATTCCGTGCGAAATCCGGATATTCGCGTCAAGCAGGTGTTTTCTCAGTCGGTTTCCCAGATCGATCGCATGATTCATGCAACCCAATCAGCCGACGCATCGGCGACACATCTTCAGGAATTCAGTCCGAAGATCGAATTGGCCATCGAAGAGATGAAGAAATGGGATGTCGGTCTCTATCAGACCGACAAGAAACTCTTCTATTATCTGCTCACCAGCCGGGGGTGTCCGTTCAACTGCTCGTTCTGTTCCGAACCGCTGCACGCCATGCATGGGGATGAGAACGGTAAGTTTCTCTGGAACGCGCACGGATTCGAATGGTTTCGCCGGCAGGTGGATCGGATTCGTATGCTTCTGGCCGCCAAGAATCTCAAGATGGACGGCATCGGTCTGTGGGATGACATGTTCTGGACCAATTATCGAGATGACACGCGCTGTTTCGACATTCTCAATTACCTCCAGTCACAGGGGCTCGGGTATCTTATCGAGGCGCGGGCGGATCATCTGTTGCGGGATGACGCGATGATCATGAGGCGTCTCACAGAAACCGGATGTATCCAGGTATTTATCGGCGCCGAGTCCTTCAGCCAGACGACGCTCAATCTGATCCGCAAGGGAACGAAAGTGGCCGATTATCAGAAATTGTGTCGCATGGCCAACGACTTTCAAGTCTCGCTGCGCATGTCCTTCATCGTCGGATTTCCCGGGGAAACCGATGAGTCTGTCAATACTACGCTGGATTTCTGCGAGAGTGTGGAAAATGGCGATCACGGGGCATGGGTCAATATCAGCGGCCCAAAGCTCTTTACTCCCTATCCGGGCACCGAAGAATTCGATCGCGCCGTGAAGGCGGGATTTGTACCGCCAGCGACGCACGAGGAGTGGGGGAGAATCAATCGCATGACCGTGAATTACCTCGCCCATTATCCCTGGATGGAACGCAACTATTCGCTGAAGACGGTCAAGCGTCTGGAACGGCATTTCGGCAAGGGGTAGCGGGAACGGCCTTTCCGACGCCTTGCCGGCGACAAAGCAGTTGAACACGCATTCAAACCTTGTTACTGTTCACACTATGTTTTTCCCTGACAGATGGCTGCGCGCGGTGGGGATGTTCGCTCCGATGCGTGGCGGAAGGCCATCATCCCTTCGACTGTCGCGGACCGGGTCATGAGGGGAAAAGCAGATCGTGAGCGCGGGAGAACCGAGCTACTGTGGCCGTGAACGGGCCGCAATCGGAATCCCAGAGCGTTCGTCACCTCAAGGGAGTACGTTCATTGTTCACGGACACCGCCTGGAGCCTGACGGGAAGAATCCTAACCAACGGCGTCTACCTGATCTTCATCTCCTTCATGGTGAAATGGCTTGGTACCGCCCGCTATGGCGAATTCTCGATCTTTATCATGGTAGCGCAGTTTTACTACACCGTCTTCCTGGTCTGGCTGCAGAACGGCATCATCAGGCTCGGCCGCGAGGAATTCCTGCGCCACAGCCGGATCAACGAACTGTTCTCAAGCCATCTGACCATCGCTCTGCCTATCATTATCCTGCAGGTTGCCAGCCTCTTCATCTTCCGTGACCTGATTCTTTCCTATTTCAAATTTGCGCCGGCTTATCTGTACGTTCTGCTGGCCTACATGCTCTGCAACTACGTGACGGAACTGGCATACTACGTTCTGCAGGCTCTGGAGAGATCAAGCTGATGTCGCTGGCTCAGACGCTGGAGAAGGTCGTGCCGCTTGCTGCCTTCGGCCTATGTTTTCTGCTGGCGACAAATCCCAAGATCATTCTGATGATCGGCTGCCTGATTCTCGGGTACCTCGCATCCAGTCTCTTCGTTCTCTGGAAAATCGGGTTGCAGCCTTTCCGGCCGTTGACCCTGAATCATCATATGCAGCGCCGCTATCTCGCGTTCTCGGCGCCGCTGCTGCTGGGCTCGATCCTGTCCTATGGGCTCAATTGGATCGATATCGGCATCATCAAGTCCTACCTGTCGATCCAGCGCGTTGGACAGTACTATTTTTGCCTGCAGATCTATCATGGGCTGCAGCAGCTCAGCATGGTGGGCACGACGATTCTCTACCCGCTGGCGGTTACACTGCTGGCCACGAAACGCACTGACCTGGTGGCGCGCCTGGTCGGCGATGGGGCCTTGATGGCGATCACCTTGGCCGGGTTGCTCGCCAATGTCGTCTGGGGTGCAGGATACATTCTGCTGATCTGGTTGATGAAGGATAACCTGGCCGAGACGACGCTCGCGCTTAACATCATCGTTTTCTGCATGCCGCTCAATCTCTT
>CAZEWU010000122.1:0-4830 GCA_964516155.1 uncultured Caldisericota bacterium | reverse complement strand
CTGGATGGGAGGCTTGAAGCGGGAAAAGCTCTTGCCGTTGATCACCTTGTTACGGTCGACGGTGACAAACTCCCGGTTCTCACTGTTTATCCACAGTCAACGCCTCTCACGGGACGTAACGCGATGATCACCAGAGCTGTCGCCCTCCTGACGGCGCCTGGCGCCGGCGATACCACAATGGTATCAAAGGGAGCGGGCGTCACTTCCATGCTGCTGGATTCCGGAACGGGCGTCCTCCAGATCTCTCTTCACCTGTCTTCCCTGCCCCGGAACGGGCAAACCTCTTCCATCCTTGTTGAACAGCTTCGGCTGACGCTGACGGAGATCCCCTCCATTATGGGGGTCCACCTGGCCGTGAACGGCTCTTCTTCTTTTCTCCCCGGAGGGTACTATATAGGTAGTATATTCCAACGATAAGAGAGGGTGCCCATGGCTACAGACAAAACTGAATTCCGCCTTATGGCAGGTCTTCTGGCGTCGCCGCAGTTTCTTGGGAAGCTGCAGAAACTGGGTCTTACGCCGCTGCTGTTCGAGGATGGCGACCTCAGCATGATCTTTGACGCCTTTCAATGGTACTGCTCCAATCGTACGGCCGAGGGCGGAGAGATCGATATCTCGCTGTTTCCGACGTATCTGAGCGATGAGCGCCATGCCGGGCCCACTGTGATGACTCTCGCGAAGAAACTCATTGCAGCGGAGGGCGATGACCTGGCGGCTCTTATTGAGTTGCTCGACAGTCTCAAGGTGCGGACGGCGCGCAGGAAATTGCGCAGCATTGCCGATACCATCACGACGTATACCGAGTCTGAGAAGCAGGACCGCCGTGTCGAGGACTTTGCCGGCGATATCTCGGAGCAGCTTCGTCAGGTGGCCCGCCTTTCCTCCCAGACCCGGCGCGATCCGATCCGCAATGAACTGCTGCAGTACGTTGAGGAAGTCCGCAGCCGCGACCCTAAGCAGAACAGCATCATGGGCCTCAGCATCGCCCCATACGACAACCTCAATAAAGCCGTCTCGGGGTTGCGCCCCGGGTTCTACTACGCGCTGGGTGGAGCGCCCCGTCGCGGCAAGACGAATCTCATGCTGCGCCTGGCCACCCTTGTCGCCCGGAACGAGAAGATACCGGTCCTTTACTACTCATATGAACAGACCCGGCACGTTCTGCTGACCCGCGTGCTTTCGCAGGAAACGCTCATCAATCCGCTGATTCTTCAGACCGGCGATATCCGGTCGAACACGGAACTGGTCAACCGTTTCAACCGGGGTATCCGTGAAGCATCCACGTACATGGACAACCTGTACCTCTTCGAAGGAGACCGGCAGGATACCATCGAGCATATCCGCGGCGTCGCGTATGGCACTATGGAGGCGCACCATGCCGACCGCTGTGCCATTTTCCTGGATTACCTGCAGAAGGTGCCGACGGTCAGTCCCTACAGCAGCCTGCAGAAACAGGTGGACGAGGTATCCGGGCTGATCGCCCAGCTGTCCACGGAACTGCAGTCGCCGATCATGGCCGCTTCTTCGTTTGACAAAGAAGGGTGCCGCATGGACAGCGATTCGTCCAAGGACCGTCCGACCATGTTCAACTGCACCGGCGGCGGCGATATCGAATACGATGCCGACGTTGTTTTTATCCTCGTCAAAGACTTTCATGATACCACTCAGCTGACCGAGAAAATCGCCAACGCAGTGCGGGAAGGCACTGTCAATCCACACCGCATCCCGCATTTTGATATCCTTAACCTGTATGTCGACAAGAACCGCGATGCGCCGGAGGGCGGCAATGTCATCGTCCAGTTCCTCTTCCTGATAGAAGATAACCAGATGATCGAACTGGGATGCAAGGACATCGAAGAACGCTACTCCTACGCCAAAGCCGGCAAGATCTTTGAGTGGCTGCTTGAACGCGGCTATCTCGAAGCTGTTGGTCCCGGCGAGCACTGATCCGTCCCTGTAACCTTTGTCCCGGTATCACCGTACGCTTGGTGAACACACGAAGCGATCAACGGCGGGAGGAGCTTGTGAATGGAACAATGACTGATCGCGAGCTCTTCGCCCGGTTGATGGAAGAGAGTGAGCGACCGGTGTATGCGTTTCTGGCGGGAAAGGTCAGAGAACGCAGTGTAGCTGCGGATATTGCGCAGGAAGCCTTTTTTCTGGCGTATCGGCGGTTTGATACCTATGACCGCAGCCGTCCATTCCTTCCGTGGGTGATGACCATTGCGTACAACTGCCTGGTTGACTACTGGCGGAAGGCGCAGCGGGAAAGCGCCGACCTTCCGGATGAACAGATCCTTGCTGCTCCTGAACCGGACAAGGATGATGTGTGGAAGCAGCAGATCATTGTTACAGCGATGGCGCAGATTCCGCCGGATGAAAGCGAGCTTCTGACTATGTTCTATATGGAGCGTTTGTCACTTTCGGCAATAGGAAAGCGACTCGGCATCACGGAGGACGCTGCGAAGGTACGACTGTTCCGTGCGCGTGCCGTTTTGAAGAAGCAGGTGGAATCCCTGCAGGGACGAGGTGAGTCATGAGTACAGGACATATGGCGGACAAAGAGTTCGAGGACCTTCTGGCGACAACGCTTTCCTGTCCATCTGATATTACTCCGCCGCCGGGGTTCACCTCCAGCGTATGGAACTGTATCGATGCCTGGGAACAGGATAGAAAGCGGGAACCGGCAAGCATCCTTTCCCGGGTGCTGAATGCCAGGATGCGTAACGGCGAACGGGTCCTGGTCCTTATCGGGACCATGCTCTTCGGCACCGTGTTTATCGGGTTGTTCCTGTGGGGCTCCTATGTCATCGTCCGGCATTCATCACTGGTACTGCGATTTGTTCAGATCTTCCTGGGACCCAATATCCAGGAGCTTCATTCAGTTGCTCTCCTTGGCGGTCTGACGGCGGTCGGAGGGCTGGTACTTGCGAGCCTTGCGCTCAGTGAGCGTCTGTTCGGATCTGGAACGGGAGAGATGATTGCATGAGATGGCCGCGCAGCGTGTCAGAGCAAAACCATACGGTAATCGCGGTGCTCGTGATCGTCCTGATCGTCCTTGGGTCGATTATTGTCCGGGCGATCGCTACCGGTGGCGATCTTGTTCCAACCGGAACCTATCCGACCGGCACGGTTCTTGAAGTTGCGAGTAGTTCCGCCGGCTCGATCTCTCTCGTTGGAAGCAACATGGAGATCACGGTGGAAAGCTCTCCGACAAGGACGAAAACAGCTATCGTCCTGGAAAGCACTGGATTTCAGCGGGATCTGCGGGCGCAGGCAGGGACGTTCGGGCTGCGTATGGATACGATCATGACAAAAGCAACCGGTACAAAGCGCCTGGCCATCGTGGTGCCGGAGAACGGGACGCTGGTCCTGACGCTGGTCGGTGATGCGCGGTTGGTCCTGACTCAGGCAAAGCTGGCGGAATTGCGGCTGACCGGCGCTTCATCGACCCTGGAACTGGATGCTTCCGCGTCAGGTTCTGCTGTGAACGCCGTTCAGATCGACAGCGTGGCCGGTGACTTTACCGGGACCAGGCTGGGCAATCTGAACGCGGCACAGGTCACGATCGGGAGCATCGCGGGTAATTATACGCTGGATTTTTCGGGCGCGCTGGACCGCCGGTGCGACGTTATCCTCCATTCTGCATTCGGGGATGGGACCCTCCGCGTCGCTCAGACTCCCGGGGCCCAGATTTCGATCGGCAGCGTGCTGGGACATATCCTCTCCCCGGGGTTCACAGTGCGTGACGGCAAGGTATTTTTGAACAGTACTGCTGCAACAGGAGCCGAACAACGGCTCCACGTACGGATTGACAGTGCAATCGGGCAGATCCAATTTGTGGAGGTACACTCATGAACAGTAATGAACTTGACCGCAGGATCGTTCTCAGTGGGTTGCTTATCGCCCTTGGCGCCCATTTTCTGCTGGAAGCATTTCCCGGGACAGGGTATCATTACAGTATTCTTGTCCCACTCGCGGTATTCGTCATTTTCCTCGGTATCTACGGTACCGTCACGAGTTTCCGGAAGAGTCAGCGTGACTCGGTCTTCTGGAGCGCGTTGCTGGGCTTTGTCGGGATCATCGTCCTGCTGCAGGCCATAGACGTCATTCATTTCAGTTTCGCGACGTTTGCAGGGGCCGCCGTTGTTTCCGCCGGCTGCGCTATCCTGTTGTCAAGCATGCTGGACGCTGCAACAGGTAAAATAGCGCGGAACGGATTTCTCTGGGGAATCCTGACTGTTGCGGTCGGGATCATTGTCTTCCTGTCGGGGCTGGATATTTTCTCCGCTCAGGTGATTACTATCATTCGGAAATCGGCAGTCGGTGGGCTTCTTGTTCTGCTCGGCCTCACTGTACTTGTCAGAGGAGGTAAGAAATGAAGAGTTTTGATAAACCTGATGAAGAAGCGGTGGGCGTCTGCACGAAATGTGGGAAAGCCCTTGCCCGTGAGGAAGTCGTCATGGTCAATGGCAAGATTATGTGCGCCGGGTGTGCTCCTCAGCAGCAGTCCGCCGGTCCTGACCGGCAGGACCAGGTCCAGGGAAAATATCAGGGGACCGTTGTCGGCGACAGCAGTTCCAGGAGGCTGTACCGTTCACGCAAGAACCAGGTGATCGGCGGGGTTGCCGCCGGTATCGCGGAATACTTTAATATCGACCCGACGATCGTGCGCATTGCCTGGGCGCTCCTGGGAATAGCGTGGGGGACCGGGGTTGTGCTGTATCTGATCTGCTGGCTGGTGATCCCGTTGAACCCGGATCACTTTGCCTGATATAAGGAATTCATCCAAAACTGTTAGTAACCTGTCAGTAAGTGAGTAACTCGGAG
>CAZEWU010000121.1:0-4851 GCA_964516155.1 uncultured Caldisericota bacterium | reverse complement strand
CCTTGCCCCCTGGATTCATGAACCATGCATTCGCCCACACCGTCTCGCCGGCATCAGGAACACGGTCGCATTGGACAACCAGATCCATATTGATACTGCCAAATGAAAGGACCATTCAGAACACCTCTCAGGAAAAGTACACTGCGCTGCGCATGTTACTCTACACGCGGGAGCCAGATGCCGGTCTGATTTTGATACTTTCCCTTCTTGTCACTGTAGGAAACACTGCAGATGTCATCCGCGCCCATGAACAGAACCTGAGCAATTCCTTCGTTTGCATAGATCTTCACGGGAAGAGGCGTCGTATTGCTGATTTCTATCGTTACATATCCCTGCCACTCCGGTTCGAGCGGCGTGACATTGACGATGATCCCTGCCCTGGCATACGTGCTCTTGCCGATGACAAGACACAGGATATCGCGTGGAATGCGAAAGTATTCAAAGCTGCGCGCAAGAGCAAACGAATTCGGAGGAATAATGCAGACATCGCTCTTCATGTCAACAAAGCTCTGGTCTGTAAATGACTTCGGATCGACGACGGCGCTGAAAACATTCGTGAATACTTTGAATTCATCTGCAACACGCATGTCATACCCGTACGAGGAGACCCCGTACGAAATGACACCTCTGGGACTTTCGGGAGCAAACGGTTCAATCAACCCCTTCGCGGCCTGCGCAACAATCCACTTATCAGACTTGATTCCCATGTGCATCTCCTGAATGATGTTTTTCACAAATCCGGATATCGTAAAAGATACTGTAAAATCATCAATTCGTCCAGAATCCGCTACATCCAGCCGTCCCCGCAGCGCCAGGGAAATACGGGGCGGGTCGCCCCATAAAAGGGATCGGCATGAGCAAGTCGCGCCCAGCCTGGATTGCCGTAATCATAATGCCACCATTCGTCCGCGTAATTGACAAACCCTGCCGAGATCATTGCATGATACAGCAGCCGCCGATTGCACAAAGCCTCCACGGCACGGCCTTCCACTTCCGGAGACCGCTCGAACCAGCGTGTCGCAGTTTTTTCCGATGTATCATCAAATCCCGTCCCCATCCATAGCTCCAGCCCGTCCGGGCCGGCGATCGTCAGATCGACCGCCCCGCCTGTATTGTGGCCGGAAGGATGTTCCGGATCCTCAGAAGGGAACGCGATATACCGGCGGGATTCAGCGCGTATCTGCTCATCCGTCCAATCAGCATGAACATCCCGCATGCGGGCTTCTTCGATATCAAACAGGGTTTTCTGAAGTCGCAGGGAACGCCAGCCGTCCAGGATCACCAGACGGTATCCTGACGGAAGCATGCCAGCGGCCACCGTAAGCCGCTGCAGAACGCCTGTGCGCAGGTATACCTCTGCGAGAGCTCCCGGCAGTTTCTGAACAAAATACATGGGGCGGGCAAGGATATGCTCTGTCAGAAGTCCTGCAGGTACCAATGATTCGCCGCAATCACGAGCCACGCCGGGGGAAACACCTTCTTCATTCACAACGGGAATCGGGAGGAAGTCGTACGACGAACGCTCACTCATTGTACGTATCCGGCAGATCGTTCTCGAACAGGATCGTATCTCCGGAGATGACAAAAGTCTGCATGAACCTCTTCACTTCGTCAAGCGAATGAACGGTCGTGATATTCTTTTCAGGGAAACCGGCCGAAAGAAGCCCCTCGCGAATGGGCGCTGTTTTTTTCGGACCGACGAGGACAACGACATCCGCAGCAGAAGCTGCACGTCTGCCGGCCTCTGTGTTCTCCGCCTCCTCGGCCGAGCCCAGGGAAACAAGACCGGGCGTCACGAGAATCCTCCGCGCCGGAAACGACGCGAGGACCTCCATCGCCATTGCAAATCCCGACGGGTTAGAGTTGAAAGCATCATCGATAACCCGCGTGCCGCCGAGGCTCTGCAGCATCTTCAGGCGGTGCGGCGGGGCCTGCAGCGTGGCGATCCTATTCTGGATCGTCTCCCAGGACATATGCAGTTCCCGTGCAATGGCAGCCGCTATCAGGATATTCTGGACGTTATGCCGCCCTAGGATCATCGTTTTGCAGGGAATGCGCTCACCCGTACTGGAAACGATTTCAAACGACAGACCATCCACATTCATCTGGACGTGTTCAGCGCGCAGAACGGCGTCGGCACAGCCGGCGGCGCTCGTCCGGATCACGTTTTTGCCGGCCGCGTTGTGGATGTCGCTCAACGTTGCATCATCGGCATTGAGAACGACCGTCGCCCCGCTTTCAGGCATGGCGATGAACTTCCTCATGGTATTCTGGATGGCTTCCCTGGAACCAAACTCCTCGAGATGCTGGAGCCCTACGGACGTCACGGCGGAGATCGCGCAGGGAACAAGGTTCAGCAAACGCTTGAACCCGCCTTTTTCGTTCTCCGCCAGCTCCACGACAAATACCTCATGCTCAGGGCCCAGCTGGCCGCGAATGACACGGCAGATTCCCAGCGTCGTGTTGTAGCTTTCAGGAGTCATCAGCGTGTGATACTGTGCTTCCAGTAGATGCGCCGTGAAGAACTTCGTGCTGGTCTTGCCATAACTGCCGGTAATGCCGATGATAATAGGCTTGTACTGCGAGATGACTCTCTGGGCGTCATGAACATACCATGCGCGAATAGCAGACTCGACCGGGCTGACAACCAGGTTCCCCGCCAGCAGAACCAGTGGAGCGAGGAAAGGGATAAGGAAAGAAACCGAGACCACAACTCTGTTCAGCATGAAAAACTGCAGGGAGGTCATGCATGCGGCAAGAATCATCGTACATGCCATGAGGCGGCGTGCACGGGCTGTCATGACCAGCGGCTTCTTGACAGGATTTTTCTGCAGGATACGCCGCTCCCGGAAGATCCCTGCGATCCCGAAGATCGTCGCCAGTCCGTAGAAAATTACTCTGGCAGGCGACGCAGCCGGAAAAACCGCGAGGACGACCACCGCTTCCGCTGCCAGAGCATCCAGGCCCCAGTTTGCAGCAAGACGTTCCCGGTGTTCTCCGGCCCAGAGGATAAAACGACGTCCATCATATTCCTCGAGCTGGAACATGTGCAGCAAAAAACGCCCGCGCACAAAAACAGCACCGAGACCAGCCAATGCCGCAGCGGCGGCCGACCAGGCGGTCAACGGACTCATCGCCCCGACCTTTCGCTCATTCCCTGAAGGAACTTTCCGATAGCGGCAAGAACAAACAGGGGACTGTCGAGGTAGCTGAAGTGTCCCGCCCCCGCTACGCAGATCAGACGTGATCCGCGAATGAGTCGCTCCATTTTTCTGCCATCCGCAAGAGGAGTCGCTGTATCTTTCTCGCCCCATATCAACAGGGTCGGCGCAGTAATCTCGGGCAGACAGTCTGACAGATCCAGGTTCACCGTTTTGACCATCGAAGCACGCATAACCCCCGTCTGGGCACGGTAATCAGCGCTTCCGAACCTGGCGACCAGATGCTCCTGTAACGACTGACGATGCCCAGAGAACACAGGCAGACGCAGCATGGCCTTGGCGAGTCTGTAGACTCCGGTTCGCATGCGCCGTCGGAATGTAAGCGGCGGTTTGATGCCGGCGGCATCGATAAGAACGAGCGCCTGCACCATTTCCGGCGAATGAGCGGCCAGCCATATGCCGATCCTGCCGCCAAATGAATGCCCGATGAGCACAGCCCTGTCCACGCCGATCACGCTAAGCGCCTCCCGGACAAACGCTGCGTACTCAGGGACTCCCCATGCAACGGAAGGACAGCTGCTTCCACCGAATCCCGGCAGGTCAAAAGCAAGAACGCGATATCTGTCCCGCAGTCCGACGACAAGAGGAGTCATGCTTGCTGCCTGACCGCCCCAGCCATGGAGGAAGACAATCGGATCTCCCCGGCCTTCGTCAATGTAGGCAAGTGTAAGACCGCTTACCGTCACAACCGCCATTATTCTCCTATCACGACCGTTTAGCTCCGCCTTTTCCTTCTGACTGCAGGCGCAGCAGATCCGTGGCATCGTAACTCACGATATTCTCCCGTCGATCGTTAAATGATTCGAATGCCAGATCGACAAGCTTCGTCAGAAGGTCTCGGTACTGCATGCCAGCAGCTTCCCAGAGATAATACGACAGCGAACCGGGGATGGTATTGATCTCATTGATATACACCAAACTGGTTGTCCGGTCGATGAGAAAATCTACCCGCGCAACGCCGCGGCAGTCAAGAGTGACAAAAGCATCGCACGCAAGCTTCTGTATACGCCGGGTCAGCTCATCGCCAAGAGCCGCCGGGACCTTGCGCGCTTCAGCCTTGGGCACATGGCTGTCCGCTCTCTTCGTGGCCTTATAACCGACCTTGTACTTGGCGTCATAGTCAAGGAATTCATGGGAGCTGAAAACCTCTTCGCAAGCCGACGGGACCGGATCGTCATTACCGAGGACCGCACAGTTGACTTCCCGCAGATCGACAACTGCCTGTTCCACCAGAAGTTTGCGGTCAAAGTGCGATGCAACCTCAAGTGCCGCCCGCAGTGTCTCGTGATCTACAGCCTTCGTTATCCCCACGCTGGACCCCAGATTGGCAGGTTTGACGAACAGGGGAAAGTGCAATGCGGCTTCAACGGTGTGCAGACATTCATCAGGCGTTGAACGCCACGCGCGTCTGCTGAAAGTGACATAAGGAACGACGGGCAGTCCTGCCGCCGTAAAAAGCTGCTTCTGGAAAACTTTGTCCATTCCCAGCGCAGAACCGGTCACACCGGCCCCGGTATAAGGAATGCCCAGCATCTCAAACAGCCCCTGCACCGTTCCATCTTCTCCATTGGTCCCATGGTTGCAGAGAAGCGCTGCCTCTATGGCCAGAGGCTCCCATGTCGAAGTACGG
>CAZEWU010000120.1:0-4866 GCA_964516155.1 uncultured Caldisericota bacterium | reverse complement strand
CATGCCCGCCTCCGCGACCAGAGCGCAGACCCTGGTTCCCGTCCCGAGATGCAGCGACCAGGGTTGTACGGCCGCCGCAGCGACAATCACCGCCAGTCCCGCGGTCGCTGATCGCCACAGCCACGCAAGGTGCTGCGCCGTTGCTGCAAGATACGCTGCTGAATCGGTCACTCCGATACTCGGCGTCCTCCCGCCGGCGCGCATGCCAAGCAGCAGCCCAAGGATCATGCAGCAGGCAGCAAGCAGGCTGAAGATAGTCGTAGCCTTCAACCGTGGCAGGGAGGAGACGGTCGGCGTCATATCCGGCTGCGATTTCTTGTTCCACGGATGAATGAACGCAGCACTGAGCAAAGCAACCATCATGGACAGACCAAGGGCGATTTCCAGAAAAATGTTGTTGGCGTCCAGCAGTTTCAGCCTCAGGACATCCTCAAAGATCCAGAGCGCCGCCCATGCGACTGTCAGACGGGCGTCGCTGCATGCGGCGATCCATAACTTTATCGTTCGTTGTGAGGCTTCCTGCGATGTTGCGATTCCACTGGCGTTTTTCACAGCAGACCCTCCTGTCATCTTCATATCATGCAGCAACCGGAGCAAACACAGAGAAGGCGGTCGCTCCCGTCGATATCCCTATCAGTCACGATCCGGATCCAGGTCGCAGATATAGGTTGAGAACTGACAGGCCTTCCGCTGGTAATACGTGGTCTGGTACCATCTGGCACCATCCAGGATAATGGTGGGAAAGCTGTGTGTCAGGACGCCTCTGCCAAGCAGGGCAAGCGTCGTGGCACCCGGTCCTCCGTCTCCAAATGCGTACATCGGTTCCCACGTATAGAACGTTCCGGAAGAGACCATATTCGCTGTGGTGCCGTAAACGGCGACAAACAGCCGGGAAGAACCGTCCACGAAGACCCTGGTCAGCGCAGTGAGTTCCACGACGGCAGGATGCTGTGCCGATCCGAAATCCTGCCGTGTCAAGACTTCCAGGTCTTCGTAGTGCCCACTGCCCAGACGCAGTTCATCAGCGGCTTCGGGGTGTTCAACCTCGAATGCGGCCGTCGTACGTGCCTCCAGTTCGCGCCCGCTTTCCGGGGAGATCTTCTTCAGCAGTACCAGTCTTTCCAGGAATTCGACCTCGGTCAGACTGCGCATGTGCTGAGGATCCTTCCATGCAGCCTGTCCTGCCGCAGTATCTCCAGATGTGACGGGAACGGCGGCCGACCGGACGTCCGCCCCCGGGCAAATAACAGCGACAATGATGCATATTGTTGTCAGAAAACAGCAGAACTCCCTCATCCCCTTCTTCATCGTCTCCTCCATCTCTGTTCTCTCACCAATGTCTTCCTATTATATAACGCGGATAGGAGAAATTTACTGAAATGACACCTGGATGACTCCTTCCCGGCATGACAACAATCCTCCCATGTCGACCGTCGGAGCCCCGACGTCTGTACCATGATCCGGAGAACTCATCCCATTTTCAGGCGGGAGAGTGGACAGGCAGGAAAGTTATTCTAAACTGCAGCTATGAAGTACTACGTTATCGATGCCTTTACGGACAGACCATTTGCCGGGAACCCGGCGGCAGTATGCCTCCTGCAAAAGCCACGAGCAGATGAGTTTATAGCGTCCGTCACCGAAGGGAACCTGCACCCCCTTGATATACCCTCTGCCATACAGGACGCACCTTTCGTAGTACCACTGCTGTACAGGATCGACCAGCAGGCTTTCCGGTGTCTGCCTCAGAAATTACGGTAGATGAACTGCTGAACCGTGCCGGTGCTGCAGAGAACGATCAGAACGATCACCAGCGTCCAGAGGAGCGCCGCCCCGACATCGCGCAGGAATTTATGCATCCGTCATCCTCCAAACATCACGGAAAGCACGTACTGCGCCTGCGTCCAGCTGCAGGCAAAGAAGATCCAGCCTATGTCCACGAAAAGGAACGTCAGACAGGTACTGAGGAGGGCTCCCAGACGCCAGCGTGAGATCTGAAACCGCGCTTCGAGGTATGGCAGCACGAAATGATGAAACAGGCGCCAGACGATCATGCCGCCGGCATGGAACAGCCCCCAGATGACAAAGTGCCAGGCAGCGCCGTGCCACAGCCCCGTGATGATCATCACGACCAGGGTGTTAAGCAGGATCCGGCCGAAGGCGACCCGGCTCCCGCCAAGAGGAATGAAGATGTAATCCGTGAACCAGCGTGTCAGCGAGATGTGCCACCGCTTCCAGAACTGCGACAGGTTGCGTGCCAGATAGGGCAGGTTGAAGTTCTCCATCACATCGTATCCAAAGAGCCGGGAAACGCCGACGGCGATGTCGGAGTAACCGGAGAAATCAAAATAGATCTGCATCGTATAGGCAAGCGACGCGATCCAGTACATGCCGGCACCGCACCCTTTCTTCTGCAGATATCCCGCTGCAATGCCGAAGAGTTCTGCCAGTACGACTTTTTTGAACGTCCCCAGCAGGATACGGGGCATGCCGTTACTGAGAACGGCGGAGTCAAATGACCGCGGATGCAGACTCTGGCTCAGAAACGGCTGAAACCGTTCGATAGGGCCGGCCGTCAGGATGGGGAAGAAGAAGATGTAGTTGAGAAAATCGACGGCACGATGGGACGGTATCGTGCCCTTGCGCTGATCGACCAGGTAATGGATCATCTTGAACGTGAAGTAGGAGATACCGAGCGGAGCGAATCTAGCCAGTGAACTGACGGGAAGGCGGGCTCCCGCCGGCAGGATCCGGTTGATCGTTGTCGTCAGAAGGCCGGAATACTTGAAGAAGAGAAGATCCGCCACCAGCAGCAGGACGCCGATGACAGTGACACCCCGTCCGGCGGAGGGAAAACGACGGGACAGACGTCCCAGCAGGTATACAACGATGGTCAGGCCCAGCAGAAACAGCATCTCGCGCGGATAGTACCAGAAAAAGAACAGGAAGCCCGCCGCCGGCAGCAACCAGCTCCGGAAACGGGCGGGCGTCAGCCACCAGTAGACGACAAACGTCACAGCGACAAATGCAGCGAACGCCCAGCTGATCAGCATCGCATCAGCCTCCGTTCCCGTTCAGGAGTCCGGTCTTCTGCAGGTCGCCCGCCAGCAGACGCGCCACCTGTTCATTGCCTGCCGCATTCGGGTGCGACCAATCGACAAACACACGGTCCGGAAGGCTCCTGGTATAGTCCAGGACGGTAATGCCCGCCTGGCGCGCCGCATCGGCAAGCGTTCCCTGATTCTCCTCAAATCCCGACCGGGAAACAAGGTTGTCCTGTTCGAGCAGCGTCCAGTTGCGCGGTATCAGCATAAACGCCGCAGAGATCCTGCTCTTCTGCAGCAGGGCGATCATCGCACGATAACTCCGCCATTGAGCATTGTTCCCGTTGAGAGTAACATCTCCAAGATGCCCGCCGACACGCACTTTCATCTCGTCGGCCGGAAACTGCTTCGTGTACCAGGGCTGATACAGCTCAACCTGCTCCGGTGTATCTTTCTGTGCCTGAGGCAACAGATATTTCAGCGAATGTTCGCGGAGAGCCAGACTGACCTTCTCCTGAGGTGTCTGACCGAGCAGGAGATCGTCAAGAGGGATCCTGTACCGGTACAGCGCCCACCAGCGTGCGACAAACGTCGACAACCGGCTCTCACCGGCGGATTGTCCCGCTGTCGAACTCACCGCCTCGGGCATTCCGGGTGGAATGTAGCCGGGCGTCAGACGATAGAGATCGGTACGGGCGACATTCTGCTGATCGCTGTTGAACCATCGCACATTGACATCATAAACAACAAGGTCGGGTTTTGCATCGACGACATACCGGAGGATCATCAGAGCGTCGGCTGGCGTACATCCTGCCAGACTCAGGTTGCAGACGTCGATCTGCTTGCCTGGAAACCGCGCTTCGAGCTGACGGGCGGCATACCAGGGGATAGTCTCGTTCTCATCACGGACGCCGCCGCCGAAGAGGAAAGAATCTCCCAGAAAGACGACGCTGACGCCCCGGGCACTGCTGATCTTCTCTTTCCACAGACGCAGGGTCTGCAGATCGTCCGACGGAAGACGATGAGCATCGCTGCGAACGTAACGGGGCAGGCTTACACGCACAACAGCATCGACGACGATAAGAAAAATCACTATCAATATGAGAACGCGGCGGCTCATGCTCCACGTCGTCGCCGGATTGTTGCAATGGCTGCCCATCTCACCTCATCTTTCCTGACGCTGCAGAAGAGCTGCCTCTTTCGCGAGCGTTTTTTCAGGAACCCGCCCTATAAAATGTACCACAACTTACAGGATGAGGAAATCAGTTTCCTCTTGCAGGATTGCCCGGCGGCGCCCCGAAGACCGGCGCAACCTTCTGTTGCAGCGGCCCGGTATAAGGAATGACATACGAGGTCGGCCCGATCCACTTCGGAATGCCCGGAAAACTCACGGTCACAATATCTTTCTCGTTAACGTCCCGCAGCGCCAGACCCAGACGCAGCATCTCACCGGAGGGCATATCCGTACGGACTGCAGACGCAACCGATGTCAGGATCCCGGGCAGCCGCAACGGGTTTCGCAGACGGCGCGTCTGAGCAACGACCGCCCGGAGCAACTGCTTCTGCCGCACGACACGGCCGTGTTCTTCTCCCGCCCAGGCGCCGAAATCCCCGATCCTGTCAGAACGGAACCGGACATAAAGCAGAGCCCGGTGACCATCGAGATGCTGCACGCCCGGCTTGAGGTCAAAAAAATACTTGTCTGACTTGTAGCGCATGTGCTCCTGAACATCCAGAGTCACCCCGCCGAGGGTATCAATGATACGGACAAACCCGCCAAAATCGACCTGGACATAGGAAGAAATCTTGATCCCGGGCATCAGGC
>CAZEWU010000119.1:0-4888 GCA_964516155.1 uncultured Caldisericota bacterium | reverse complement strand
GGCAGAGCTGTTCCAGCATCTTGGATACCGTGTCCAGCGCGTGGGGCAGAGTCATGATTTTGGGGCCGACCTTGTTCTTACGTCCCGGCGAAGGCAGCATATTGTTGTGCAGGCCAAGCGATATAATGGCAGGGTCGGCATTGCAGCGGTCCAGGAGGTGCTGGGAGCTGTACGGTATTATCGTGGTACGCGGGGAATGGTTGTTACCAACAGCGATTTTACAGTTTCAGCAGAACAGCTGGCGAAATCGGCGGATGTGGAACTCTGGAATCGCGAGCGGCTCACGGCGGCGATGGTATCGGCCGGAGGCAGAGCCGGCCTTCATGAAAGGAGAGATCGATGAAGATCGCAACATGGAACGTCAATTCTGTACGTGCTAGATTGCCTGTTGTGCAGCATTGGCTGGAACAGTCGCAGGTGGATGTCCTGGCGATGCAGGAGACGAAGACAGTCGATGCGACTTTTCCGGTTGCTGAGTTTGAAGCACTGGGGTACCATGTGGCCATGTCCGGGCAGAAGACCTACAACGGTGTCGCCATCGTTTCCAGAGTACCTGCTGCGAATGTTGTTAAAGGTTGGGACGGCAACGATCCTGCGCGTATCATTGCTGCCGACATCGGTTCTGTGACTGTCATTGATGGATACCTGCCGCATGGGGGAGAACGGGGAGACGAGGCATTCCTGCATAAACTGCAGTTCTTCCATGACTTTCGTTCCTATCTTGATCGAATTTATCCCAAAGATCGATCTTTACTTCTGGTGGGAGATTTCAATGTGGCTCCCGAGCCTATTGATGTCTGGGAGCCTGATAAGATGCAGGATGCTATCGGGTTCATGCAGGAGGAACGGGATGCGCTGAAAAGTCTCCAGGGATGGGGCTTTACCGATCTCTTCCGGAAGTTTCATACAGAGCAGCAGTTTACATGGTGGGACTACCGCATGAACATGTTCAAACGGCATCTTGGCATGCGCATCGACCATGTGTGGGGCTCGCCGGCCATTGCAGATCGTACGACAGCATGTTTTGTCGATGTAGAACCACGCAGCTGGGAAAAGCCCTCTGATCATACGCCGGTTGTTGTGACGATCTCGTGACACGGGATTTAAGAGACAAACAGCGCCCGGGTTAACCCGGGCGCTGTTTGTGCAGCAACGGTATGAATGCTCAGTACGATTCCAGATATTCTTTCTGCTCGTTCGTCAGTGTGTCAATCGTGATACCGCGTGAGGCCAGGAATGCATGCGAGGCCATCTCGTCAATGACGGCTGGGACTGTAACAAGTTCCTTTGGAAGCGATTGCTGATGTTTCACCAGATACTCCGCTGACAATGCCTGGAGTGCGAATGTCAGATCCATGATCTCGATGGGGTGTCCATCGGCGCAGGCAAGGTTGACAAGTCTTCCCTCGCCGAGGACATAGTAATGTTTACCATCGACAACGTATTCCTCGATATTATGGCGGACTTCGTGATGATCGGTCGCTTTGTTGCGCAAGTGCTGGACGTCGATTTCCACGTCAAAATGGCCGGCATTGCAGAGAATGACTCCATCCTGCATCACTTTGAAATGTTCTTTGGTGATAACTTTTTTGTCACCCGTGCACGTCACGAATATCTCGCCGATTTTTGCTGCCTCTATCATGGGCATGACCCGGTAGCCTTCCATATGCGCTTCGACGGCTTTGACAGGATCGACCTCTGTAACGATAACCTGTGCTCCCAGCCCATGGGCTCGCATGGCGACGCCTTTTCCGACCCAGCCGTACCCTGCGATGACGACGATCTTGCCTGCAATGTTCATGTTCGTCGTGCGAACGATCCCATCCCAGGCGGACTGACCTGTTCCGTAACGATTGTCGAAGAGATGTTTGCAGAGACCCTCGTTTACGCCGATGACAGGGAAGGCCAGTTTGCCGGCGCGTGCCAGCGCCCGGTCCCGGATGACGCCGGTCGTCGTTTCTTCGCAGGCACCGATAATACCAGGAAGGAGCTCGGGGTGTATAAAGTGCACAGCGTTGACGAGATCTCCTCCATCATCGATCATCAGATTGGGTTTTGTTTCCAGGACTCTGCCAAAGTATTCCTTGTATTCTTCGGGGGTTTCACCGCGTTTCGCAAAGACGGTAACGCCGCGTGCGGCCAGCGCCTGCGCGACGTCGTCCTGTGTTGTGATCGGATTCGACGCCGTGACGGCGACCCTTGCTCCGCCCTGTTGCATGACATATGCCAGGTTGGCGGTTTTCGCCTCAAGATGCAGAGCAATGACAACATTTAGACCCTTGAATGGTTGTTCTTCTGCAAAGCGTGCAGCGACTGAAGAAAGGATAGGCATATGACGGATTGCCCACTGCATTTTTTGTTCGCCGGATAGAGTGCTCATGACATACCTCCCTGTACAACTCTCTATACTGAAAGGCCGCTGCGATTTTTTCCACAGCGGCCTTTGAATTGATCGCGTTAACGCTGTTCTTTGTAGTACGGAAGACCGTCGGCTGCCGGTACGATTGTTTTGCCGACAAATCCTGCCAGAACAGCAAGAGTCAGAACGTAGGGCAGAATAAGCGTGATGCCAGGCGCCAGGTTTGGCGCGATGCCGGTGACGGCAATGATGGACTGGGCAACCTGCCCGGCTCCAAATAATAATGCTGCACCTACTGCGCCAAAGGGGGTATAGTTGCCGAAGATCATGGCGGCCAGTCCTATGAATCCAAGGCCGTTGGGCATCGTGTCGCTGAATCCCGAGAACGAGCTTATCGAAAGCGTAACTCCTCCCATTCCTGCGAGGGCAGCACCGAGGATAACGGCAAACCAGCGGATACGGAAGACGTTAACACCAAGGCTGGTAGCTGCTTTCGGGTTCTCCCCGCATGTGCGGATGCGAAGACCGAGGACCGTATGGTACAACAGAACGTGGAGCAGGGTTGCGCTTAGAATTGCAAACCAGATCATGATCGACAGATTTGAAAATGCTCCGAGAAGAGGGATCTTGCTCAGGAAACCAAGATGTACTCTGTACGACTGAGCACCGAAGTAATTCTGGACCTGTGGTGAATACCCGGTTGTATTGAAAATGTACTCGAGCAGATAAGTCATGAGTCCTGTGGCAATGATGTTGATGGCCGTTCCTGCGACGACCTGGTTGCCATTCCACTTGATAGTGATAAAGCCATGAAGAGCTCCGACAAGACAACCCATGGCGATACCGAACAGAAGACCTATCCATGGTGTATTGGAAATAGAAGCGCCGAGAAGTCCAAAAAAGGCTCCAAAACGCAGAATACCGTCAAGCCCTATGTTGATGACTCCTGAACTTTCGCTGATAACACCGCCCAGTGCTGCAAACAGAATAGGCGTCATGTAGTCCATGAGCTGAGCAATGATGGTGTTGATCTGTGTGATGCTCATGCGGTCACCTCCTTGCCCTCGGCGGGCGGAGCGGTTTTCTTGTGATGCTGTCTGATCTTTACAAGGTAGTAACGGACGGCGACCTGGAGTGCGATAAATCCAACGGCGAGCCCTTCAATAACGTCGGAGAATGTCTTGGGGATATTGGCGATCTGTATGGACGTGGCGCCTGTACGAATCGCGCCGATAAACAGACCGGCAAGAACGACGCCAAAGGGTTCACTCTGACCGATAAGCGCGATCGAAATACCAGTCCAGCCGTATCCCATAACGGCTGTATTGGGGAATTGAAACTGCACTCCCAGGATGAAGAATGCTCCACCCATGGCTGCCAGGCATCCGGAGAAAAACATTGTCTGAACGATACGTCGGTCGATATTGATCCCCTGGGCGCGCGGCGCCTCCATGCCGATGGCGGATGTGTGTCCGATGGCGCGGATTTCATAACCGACCGTTGTCTTGTACAACAGGAACCAGGTGGCATAGGCAGCCAGCAGCACGATGATGATACTGGTGTTCAACCGGGTCCCGGAAAGGATGCCGCGAAGCTTGGCTGAATCAGTAATGTAGTAGGATCCGGAGGTGTATGTTTGTGATGAGGGGGTCATCGGACCGGTCACGAGCCAGTTGGTAATCAGATACCATGCGATCCAGTTGAGCATGATCGTTGTGATGACTTCGTTTACACCACGCTTGACCTTGATGTATCCTGCAAGGGCTCCCCATGCTCCTCCCGCCAGCATGCCCATGATCAGGCAGATGCCGGAATGAAGGATGGGTGGAAAGCTGGCGAAGGGCTTGCAATAACCGAAGAAAGTGGCGACGATAGCCCCTACCCAGAATTGGCCCTCAGCTCCGATGTTAAAGAGTCCTCCCTGAAAAGCAAAGGCCACCGCCAGCCCCGGAGCGATATAAAGAGCGCTCTTCACAAGCAGGTCGGCAAAATCCCGCTTGGCGTACTGGTCGTGCGGGAATAACCCTGATCCACCAAACAGGAGTTTATATGCCACAAAGGGGTTGCGACCGGATATGGCGATGATGATCATACCTACAAGCAGAGCCAGAGCAATGGATACGAGAGGAACCCAGATGTTCAGAGGATCCCGCTTGCCCCTTCCCTGATGATCGATGCCAAAGATCTTACGGATGTTGTTGCCGACATTGCTATTGTCGCTCATGATTGCACCTTCTTGTCAATACCGACGCCGAGCATCAGGAGACCGAGGGCTTCCTCGGTCGTCTTGTCCGGAGTCGTCTCTCCAACAATGCGGCCTTCGAAGAGTACCAGAATGCGGTCGGCCAGACCGAGAATCTCGGAGAGTTCAAGGGAAATAAGCAGGATGGCCTTACCAGCCTGCTTTTCTTCCAGCAGTTTGCGATAAACAAATTCCGTTGCACCGACGTCCAGCCCACGTGTCGGCTGGGATGCGATCAGGAAGTTATGAGGAAGAGATAATTCACGTGCAAGGATAAGCTTCTGCTG
>CAZEWU010000118.1:3767-4917 GCA_964516155.1 uncultured Caldisericota bacterium | reverse complement strand
GGCTTTCTCGGGCGTCATGCCCTTGGCCTTGCGCTTCTCGTAGATGAGGGTTGCGAACTCGGCCGCCTTGGGCGACGTCTTCGGATCCACGATCTGGACTCCGGTCAGGTCGACGCCGGCCTTCGCCGCGTTCTGACGGATGGACGTCTCGTCTTCCACGAGGATGACGTTGGCCAGACCATCGCGCATCAGCATCTGCGCTGCCTTCAGGGTGCGTTCCTCGTTGCCCTCGGGCAAGATGACGGTGCGGTGCAGGACCTTCGCCTTGGCCCGTATGTCTTCCAGTACACTCATGTGTTCCTCCCGCAAAGGTTGACTACGCCAAGCATTGTAGCACCACGGCGCTCAGCGTCCAGCAGGGCGATGGCAGGCAACATCACAGGGGTTTACCATACTCTTCGGGGGGAGTGTACGCTGACCAGGTGAGAGATAGGCAAGTCTTTTCCGAAGAGCCTTGTACGCATCGTCGAGAGCGACGGTGACCTGACGTTTCGAACAATGTACCATCTCTGCAATATCCATGGTCGTCATGTCGTTGAGATATCGCATCCGAAGGCAGGAACGCTCAAGGGATGGAAGCGAACGGACGGCGTCTCGTATCTCCATTGCATGAGCGCCGATGCAATCCTGAAGACTGATCTCCGACTCCTCGAACGGAGTCTGCTGCTTATCCAGCGCAACAACTCTTGATCGTCGGCGCAGCTCGTTCCTGGCAAGGTTCCCCGCCACCGTCACCAACCATGGCCACAGCTGTTCGTCTGTTTTGACAAGTCTGAACTGGTGCTCCGCAAGCCGCAGGAACGTCTCACTGACAACGTCGTTGCTCAGGTCTGTCTCATGCAGGATTGTAAGAACGTATCGGTAGATATGACCATAGTAGCGGGCGTACAGGACTTCACAAGCATCAGCGTTGTTCTTCGCCAGGCTCAAGAGTTGCTGATCCGTTTCCTCTTCCAGGTTCATCTTCCTTTTCATGCCTGCCTCCGCATCCTAGTGTACGTCGTCCAGTCCTGCGGGCAAGCTGTGAGAAAAATTGCTCTGCAAAAGAAGTCCAAGAGTGTGTGTGCCTGAATGCGTTCTCCCGTCGATACTCTACCGTCATCGTTCTTCTTACGCTTGTTCCAATGCCATTATCCAGTCACGTTTCAAA
>CAZEWU010000118.1:0-3667 GCA_964516155.1 uncultured Caldisericota bacterium | reverse complement strand
GGTCATGAAGGGGTAGAAAACACGGACGTGGAACCCTACTGTCGGAGACGTGACAGCTTTGCAGGACAGATGACCAAATCAGAACATAGGGCAAAGACAAATGCATGTGAGCTCCAATAGCAACTAGGAGGAAGGGTATGAAGTATCTGAAACAGCTCCGTTGTCTTCTTGTTGTAATGTTTGTCATGGGGACATGCTCCTGTGTTAATATCGATTCCGTTGCTCGTGCTGAAGAGACTTCTCAACCTGTGACTGCAACGAATCCGACTGTGCCAGACAGCAACCTAGTGTCTCTGGAGGCTCAGGCTGCAGCAGCAGGGATCGGTGTCCGTACTGTGAATGGCGTGAAGGTATTCCACACGAAGGACGGGCACGACTTGGCCGTTACCCAGATCATTGACGGCGGTGAAGCCGTGATAGATGAAGGTGGAGAGGCTGTTTCCATGAGGCGGGAACTCGAATGGCAACTTGGTCTGCCAATTACTGGTGAGATCTATCAGAGCGCAGTTGACGCATCAAAGGTAACTTCTATGAATACTACTGTAGAGATTTCTCCTGTCTGTTACTCACAGCACGATGCCCGGTGGAGTAGAATACTTATAGGGACAACAAGCAGCATTCCACCAACCCAAGATCCTTCCCTATCGAGCAGTGGTCACACCATGTATCGCGAAGGTTGTTTCATCGCCTCCACTGCAATGGAAGCAGCTACATATACTCAGTCGCTTCCCGATTACGATTACGTGAACCATCGCCTTGCGGGAACGACGAGCATCACTGATCCGGCAAACATGAACTATTGGCTCTTGACGAATGGGGGCCTCGATAGCAATGGCAATATGACATTCGATGCTATGGCCCAGTTCCCCGGCATTTATGGTCTATGGCAGTCTAAATATCACTATACAACTGTTGCCGCTATCTATCAGACGGCACAGCAGATGATTGCTGGCACCTTTACTACCTACGCCCGGCCATCGTTGCCTATCATACTCATGAACAAGACAGGCGTATCTGAACACTACTGTGCATGGTACCAATCGGATGGATCAACGTCGGGTGCCAATAACAGTATCGTTCAACCGACTCGCGGTGACTACAGCAACAGTAGTTTGGAATGCACCATTGCGGTAAGCGGGTATTCGCCAGAGAATGACCAATACCTGATGCGCGTTGCCTGCTGGCGCAAGTAATGAGCTCCATGCGTCGCGCCACAGCAGGGTGTCTTCTTGCTGCTTTCTGCGCTGTCGTGCTGCTCACTGGCTGCGGGGGAAACCCCGCAGCTGTGAATCTTCCGGAGAACAGCAGATATGCAACAGTGACAGGTGTATGGAAGCAGCCCGAAACAACAGCATGGAGATACGTGTGGAGACAGTCCTACAGGAATCAGATCATCCCCTGTCTGGGGACAGTGAAGGGCAATATCCTCTATCAGGGAGGGCAGGGACTACTGGAACTGGATGTGAGGACAGGAAAGAAGCTCCTGGACATCAGCTGGACAGGACAGAACCCGATCTACCTGACCAGCGCTCCGATCGTCTGGCAAGACAGGCTGTATGGGATCCTGAGTGAACAGAAGCCGACAGAGATGGCAGGCGTCGGTCTGTTGTACGAACGGCTGGCCTGTCTAGATGCAGCAACAGGCAGGATCCTGTGGAAGAGTGAGGAGATCGGGACAGGAGAAAAACAGAGTGGAAATCCGCTTCTGCTGAACCGAAGACTCTACTGTGCAGCCTGCTTTCCGATCCTGCCCTCTAGTGCGGACTATAGTTTCGATGTCCATCCAGCCGTCGGCATCTGGGATGCAACGACCGGGAGACTCATGGGACGCATACCGCTGCCAAGTGGCACAATCCCGTGGTTAACTGATCTCGTTTCCGATGGAGCCTCTCTTTATGGCAATGCCTACTATGAATATGCTTGGGGTCATTTCCGTTCGATGATCTTCCGGTATGATCCTGCTACTGCCCGAACAGTCTGGTCGATCAACTACCCGACCACTTCCAATGATTTCATAAACATGTCTGTCGCTCTGACCGTGGATGGAGGAACGCTGATGGCGGTCTTCAGGGCAGAGGAGAGCCCGTATAGGGCAGACGGTACGACGATTCCTACAGCTACGCATCACGTAGCAGCGACATTTGACACAATGGACGGACACATACTGTGGAACAAGACGGATGAGATTGCCTCCTCCAGCAGCAGTGAGCAGGGTCCGGAAATTGCCCTGCGATCAGGCATCGCCTTTCTGACCGTTCATGATGGCGCCCTGATAGCCATTGACGAACGTACGGGGACACAGAAGTGGTCTCTGACCGTTGAAAAGACTCCCACTCCCACCGCCAGCATAGAAGGACCACCCATCTATTGGTACGATCGCCTCATCCCGATGGCGGCCCGCGACGTTCTGTATGTACGGGAGGGAGATTCGAATCTGATTGCCGTTGATCCTGAAACAGGGGTCAAATTGTGGCAGAAGACCCTGCTGACAAAAGAAGAGATTTGGGAGGAAAACAAGGAGTTGTGTAACATCATCCCTGTGGACAAGGGTATCATCGTCGTAACAGCCAGGAGCTCCGACCTGTGTCCCATCGTTGAGCTCTGGGAGTAACAATAACAGGGACACGCCTCGTTTTGCAATACCTGTGCCGATGTGGTGCAATGACGGTCCTGAAGACCGGCGTTCGAACTCACCATCGTGTGTAGAAGAATGTGTTGAGGAGGACGAAATGAGAAAGTGGAAATCTCAAGTCCGGTCCCTCATCGCCGTGTCACTCGTGGTCGGCGTCCCCCAAGAGAAAACCGGCAGAGGAGGCAGTCATGGACAATGACGTTCATAGTGTAGAGAATCCTCAGGAACCAGTAGACCTTCACGCTAAAACGTTACAGCGACGAGTACGGGGCTGGCTCTTTGTCTGCAGCGAAGCTCGCGTGGTGGTTTCATGGGCTGTGCTGGCGATTGGTGTAGGCACTGTGGGTTTGAAAATGTTTGACCGCGGGAACATCCTGCAGGAAGCAGTCTTGCTGCCGTTGACAGCGTCGAGCTTCTGGAGTTCCTTAGCGGTACTGAATGGACGCTCATGGGGAAAGATACGGCCGGTAGTCCACTCCATGCCACGACTCCAATGTACTACCGTGCTCAGCCTCCTGGCACTTCTTTCCATGGTTGCAGCAGGGGTGCTCGGCGCGCAGGCGGGTGGAGGGCCTCCCAGCATCGGATTGTATCAGCCACCGGCAGTGCTCGCCCAGACAGCCCGGCACCTCGAATGGTTGTGGCGGGGTGCAGCGGCAGGGATGATCTTCATAGTGTTCGCCGTGATAGCCCAACCATGGTCTGTACACCTTCGAACTTCTGCTATGGTCTGTATTCTGGTTGCAGAGGCGTCTGCACTGATCTTGTTTCTCTGTCTGCACAACACCTTCACTGTCCTTGGGCTGACGCTGCTTCATCTCACTGCTGCAAACATCCTCTGGTCCGCGGACCTGTGGCGCAATGAACCATCCGATACCGACGTGGACCGTGACAAACAATGGTTGGAGCACCATCAGAGCAACGTGTAGACAAACGAAGGGAGAGGGTAGGTTGTAGAGATGCGCGTGACATTCGCCAATGGTCAACTCTTGCCCCAGAAGTCGACTGTCTGCCAAGAATCAGGAGCAGGAGTTC
>CAZEWU010000117.1:0-4943 GCA_964516155.1 uncultured Caldisericota bacterium | reverse complement strand
CACCATGCAGGGAGAAGCGGCCGGCGCGCAGGCATTCAGTTCAGTTGACACATATCTGGCACCGTTCATCCGTTATGACCACCTCACCTACAGCGAGGTCAAACAGGCTGTTCAGGAATTCGTGTTCAACATGAACGTCCCGACCAGATCAGGGTTCCAGTCGCCCTTCAGCAATATCACGCTGGACCTTCACCCTCACGGGCAGACTGCGCATGAAGCGGCAATTATCGGTGGTCAGCCCATGCCTGAAACATATGCGGAATTCCAGCCGGAAATGGATCTGTTCAACCGGGCATTTGCCGAAGTCATGCTGGCAGGCGATTCCAAGGGACGCGTCTTCTCATTCCCGATTCCCACCTACAACATCACAAAGGATTTTGACTGGGACAACCCGAATTATGACCCTATCTTTGAGATGACCGCCAAATTCGGCATCCCATACTGGAGTAATTTCGTCAACAGCGATATGGACCCGGACGATGCACGCTCCATGTGCTGTCGTCTCCGCCTAGACACGCGTGAACTGCGTAAGCGGGGAGGCGGGTTGTTTGCATCAAATCCGCTGACGGGTTCAATCGGGGTCGTCACCATTGATCTTCCGCGTATCGGGTACCTTTCCCACAGTAATGAAGAACTGTTTGAGCGCCTCGGGCACGTCATGGATCTAGCCCGCACATCGCTGGAAATTAAACGCAAAGTCATCGAAACGCTCACGGGAGCAGGACTTTACCCTTATTCGCGACATTATCTCGATGCCGTCAAGCAACGGAACGGAGCCTACTGGTCAAACCATTTCAACACCATCGGCATCAATGGAATGAACGAGCTGCTGCTTAACTTCAAGGGCGTGACGATCGCCGACCCGGAAGGGCAGCACATGGCCCTTGATATCATGGACTACATGCTGGGCAGACTCAAGGAGTTCCAGCATGAAAGCGGACAGCTGTATAACCTTGAAGCGACGCCGGCTGAATCGGCCACCTACGTCCTTGCCAAACAGGACAAAGCGCTGTATCCGGATATTGTCGTCGCAAACAACGAGGCGGTCGCAGGTGGCGCTGACCCGTATTACACCAACTCAACACAGCTCCCCGTAGGATACACGACGGACCCGTTCGAAGCGCTTGATCTTCAGGATCCTCTTCAGGTCAAGTATACCGGCGGTACGGTTGTCCACCTGTTCCTCGGCGAACGTCTGGAGTCCGCCGACCAGGCAAAACGTCTTGTACGCGCTGTTACGGACAATTACCGGCTTTCTTACTTTACCCTGACACCCACATTCTCCATCTGTCCCAGACACGGGTACATTGCAGGTAATCACCCTTTCTGCCCCAAATGTGACGAAGAGCTGATTGCCGCCGCTCACTCCGAAAACAAGGAGGCTTGATCATGACCGTCTTTCATCGCCACGCACGGAAGAAGATTGTCATTATTGTTGCAGCTGTCCTTCTTATAGCGGCAATCGTTTTCGCCGTCTACAAGATTGTTCCTCATCTCTTTGGAACAAGCGGCACAGCTCATTCCGCGACAAAGGATACGGGACTCTACCTCGACAAGGGTGACCTGTGGCAATGGATCAACGGGCGCCGGACGCAGCTTACCAGGATCGGCACGATCACAACATTTGATTGGCATCCCGCTGGCGGAGAGGTCGTGTACGCAACCCATGAGACCGGCGGTTCCTACAAAATCGTCCATCGCAATCTCGCCTCCAAGCAGGAACTGGTTATCTATCAGGGAAAGACATCAATGGGACCAAAACTCCTGTGCACCCAGAAAGGCGTCGAGATCGTTGAAGCCGCCGCTTTGACAACTCCCCAGAGGTTACAGCTTACTGTTACCTCTGTCGGCTACGATGGCACTATGAACGGTTCCTTCTGGACGCAGGTTCCGATCACTCAGGAACAATTTGACCGGACAACGTTCCTGGATCTGGCTGATACGACACCGCTCATTGTGTCACCAGGCGGCATCTGGGCCATTGGCTCGTCAACATTGAACTTCGATACAACCCACACCTTTCTGAGCACAACGGGCGTTTCTTTCAGCGATGGAACATTCTTTGGTCCCATGCAGGATACCAAGGGGACCTTCCTGGGGCTGCGCACCAAGAACGGCAAGGTGACAAGTGTCGCGGCGCCCTCTACGGGAACCGGCATCATTCCTCCCTTTGTCCGCGGAGCTTCCCGCAGCACCGACGGAACGACGATCGTCTATGAACTCGGCATCTACAGTACAGGTACCGGCAGCAAGGCGGCTTCCCTCGCCTATGAGACATGGCAATATACGATGGGGGGACGGAAAGCCCGTCTTGTCACGAAGGGTTCCTCTCCTTCCCTCTTTGCCTTTCAGTTCACAGGCGAAGCCGTACCGGTAGCAATCGGCAAACAGCCGGGAGCAACTGTTACCACGACCACCGGTCTCATGTTCCGGGACCACCCCGTTACCGTCGGCAGCAACGTCCTCGAGGTGGCAGCTCCCTCTGAGAAGCGGACAGCTCTTGCTCTTGGTCAGGGGTGGGTCGAGGCAAAGGGACTCGGCCAGGCGAAAGGAAAGAACGGGTGGATCTACGGCGGATATACCGCTGTTACCCGCGGATCCGTCTCTTACGCTCCCTTCGCCTGTGTAACCGCCTCCAAGGCCGTCAAGGTTTATCTTGAGGAAAACCTGAGTGGAACGCCTGTTACAACGCTGGATCCCGGTGACAGCGTCGTCGCCATAGGCGTAAGCACTGACAAGCGTACCATTTCCGTCATGCTTCCCTCTGGAACGACAGGGTTTGTCCAGGCTGCAGGCGTTACCATTTCAAATTGACAATATCATATTGCTGAAGTGTACAGTGTACAACTTTCGTATGAGAGGAGGTGACGTGTGAAGGAGCTTGAAAATGGCGATCTCAAGTTAGACAACGGGACTGTGATCCCTGCGTGCAAACGGACAAGAACAGAAGTCTACAGCCGCGTGGTCGGTTATCTGAGACCAGTGAGCCAGTGGAATAAAGGAAAAAAAGCGGAATGGAACGACAGAGTATGCTTCCAGGCAAAATCGCTGGAACACAGTACGGTCGCATGAACGAAGCACTTCCAGCATCGCCGGAGCAATGCAGCAATGATGGACGCTCCGGCGGTTTTGCTATATGCTGAGAGTAACGCATAACGAAGGTGAGGCACAATGAAACTCGCACACTACGAACCACTATCATTGAGCGATTTTCCCGGCATGCTGGCAACGACCGTTTTTACGGTAGGCTGCAACTTTGCCTGTCCCTATTGCCACAATCCAGAGCTTGTTACAACCAGTCCGGAAACGCCCAGGCTGACAGAAGAGGACTTTTTCGCCTTCCTTGAGCGACGGAAAGGAAAACTTACGGGTGTCTGTATCACCGGGGGGGAGCCGACGCTGCACCCGGACCTGCCGGAATTTATCAGGCACGTCCGCGCCCTTCGTTATGCTGTCAAGCTGGATACCAATGGGTCAGACCCTGAAATGCTGGAACACTTGCTGAAAGAACAGCTCCTGGACTACGTCGCCATGGACGTCAAAGCGCCCGCAGCCCGGTATGCGGAAATAGCCTGCAACCCGCAGGCCTATGATGCCGCCAGGATCTCCCTGCAGTTGCTGGGACAAAGCAGGATCCCTCATGAATTCAGAACGACGGTGTTGCCGGCGCTTTTCTCTGAAGCAGACATCGCCGGTATCGCCACCATGCTCCCCGCAGGATCGCAATATATGATCCAGAATTTCGTTGCGAGCAAGATCCTGGACGCAGGTCTTGCTCATGAGCAGGGCTTCCCTTCTGATGTCCTGAAGGATATCGGGGCTCATCTGCAGCAACGCTTTCCCCTGTTGCATATCGGAACGCGCACATATGACTGAAAGTTCCTGCAAGGATCCTGCAGAAAACAATCCAACGATAACGGAAAATGCGGCACAAACCGCATTGCCTGCAGTGAGAAAACTCTCAGATTCAGCACTATACTGATAGTGGGTCTGAGTTACATTTCGTAAGGAGGTACGTGTTGAAAACCACCAAATACATCACCAGAGCTGCTATTATCCTTGCACTTACTATCGCATTACAGCTTGCTCTGAGAGCTATCATCCCGGAAGGTATCAATGTCTGGATCGTCGGGAGTATCGTCAACCTTGGTCTTCTTCTGGCTGTCGAAACGACCGGCCTGTGGGCGGGGTCCCTGGTTGCTATTGCCACTCCGATCACCGCATATCTTCAGCAGCATCTTCCTTCGCCGGTTATGATTCCCGCGGTCATGGCAGGAAACCTGGTACTGGTCGTCCTCTTCTGGCTTGCTATCCGCAAAGACAGCAACAGAAAGTGGATGCGATGGGCAGGATTATTTGTGGGTTCAGCAGCCAAGATGGTATTTTTGTACTTCACCATGCGTCTTTTGCTGAACACGCTGGTAAAACTTCCTCCGGCCAAGGTGGCGATTATCCTCGCCTCATTCAGTTTCCCTCAATTCATCACAGCCGTCATCGGTGGAATCCTTGCATCGTTAATCGCAAGCCGCATTCGTCCTCTGACAGCAGAAAAGTAGAACTCGAACTGAAAATCCCCGGCAGAACTCTCTGCCGGGGATTTTTCCATGCCCTTGCGATGTACCTTCTTCTTTTCGCTTACTTCCCGATGCCGGATAAAGCAGAGAACACGGCCTCCGAAGTCTCCGTCATCAGCTGCTTTGCCTGAACGGCCCGTTCAAAACCTGATGTAAACATGCACAGTGAATACACAATTTCACCCGGCGCCATGACAAGTTCGGCATCAAGAAGCGACCCCGGCATACCACCGGTCTTGCCCGCCAGAGTCACGCTGCCGGGCAAAGGCCACGCAAGCAGATCGTGCAGCTGATTCATATGCAGATACTGCAAAATCTGCTTATCAGCTGCAGGGGAAACGAGGGTCCCCAGAAACAGCCGCGTCAGCA
>CAZEWU010000116.1:0-4989 GCA_964516155.1 uncultured Caldisericota bacterium | reverse complement strand
CCGCTGAAGTGTCGAACTGAAACGCCGGCATTTTGGATGCCAGGAACTGCATGCCTGGTCAGACCAGGACAGCAGTCGCTTCCAGAGTTGAATTGGCAACCTTGATTCTCCATTCCGCCGTTTCAACTCCCGGAAGGAGAGGCCCGACAAGTTGAGTATGACAATGTGCCCGGTCAAGTAAATATTTGCGGAGTGTGCTTCCGCAATAAGTCAATATTTGCGGAGCGTATCTCCGCAAATCTCCGGAATGCCCAGGAACGACCTCGGCAACGAAGGTCTGCTGTGAAGCATTTCCGCGCCGCCATCAAGCGCACCACCCCGTTGTCTGCACTCCCTGTAATGTCCAGAAACCCCAGAACCTTATTGTGAACTTCAACAATCCAATGTCTCGTTCCAGCCGCCTTGATTTCTTTCTTGCTTCAGGGATAATAATACCAACCAGTCGGTTTGTTGAATGGAAGACTGAACAGGGAGTGTTATCATGAAGCAGCAAGAACGGTCACAGGAGACACGGAGCCATATCCTGGCGGCGGCGGAGCAGAGCTTCGCCGAACGCGGGTATGATATCACGAGCGTTGACAGCATCTGCCGGGCGGCGGGGGTCAGCAAGGGGGCGTTTTATCACCATTTTCCCAGCAAGGGGGCTGTGTTCGCGGCTCTCCTGGACGAATGGCTGAACAACCTGGACACGCAACTGGCCGCCATGCGTGCGAGCGCCGCGTCGATCCCCCTGCAGGTGGCTGCCATGGCTTCCAGCGTCGACGGGATCTACCGGGTCGCGGGCGCCCAGTGGAACATCCTTCTTGAGTTCTGGGCAAAGGCCAAGGTCGACCCGGCAGTGGCTCGCAGCTCGATAGAGATGCTCCGGCGTTATCAGGGGTACTTCCGGGAGCTGCTGGAACGCGGACAGCGTGAGGGCAGCCTGCACGTCGCCGACATCGACGGCGCTTCCGTACTGTTTCTGAGTGTCGTGCTGGGGCTGCTGCTGCAGGGGATCCTGGACCCGGAGGGGCAGGATTGGAGAACGCGCATGCAGCAGAGTCTGAGCATGCTGATGACGATGATGGCCGGGAGGAATGTATGAAGGTCCTTGTGACGGGGGCGTTCGGCAACGTGGGAACGTATGCCGTCGATGAGCTGCTGAAACGGGGAATCGCCGTACGCTGCCTGGATATCCCGTCACCGCTCTCGAAGAAGAAGGCCCGTGCGTACAGGGGCAGGACCGAGATCATCTGGGGCGACATCCGTGACCGTGACACCGTTGCGCGGGCTGTGACCGGCGTGGACGCCGTTGCCCACCTGGCTTTTATCATCCCTCCTGCAAGCGAGCGGCGGCCTGCGTGGGCGGAGACGATCAATGTCGGCGGTACCTGGAATCTCCTTCAGGCCGCCCTGGCGTCGCCACGGAAACCGCGGATCGTCTTCACGTCGTCGATCGCGCTGTATGGCAGGACGCAGCACCTTGCGCCGCCCCGGAAAGCCGACGAGGTCCTTCATCCGTATGAGGACTATGCCTATCACAAGATGACGTGCGAGCAGATGATCCACGCCGCGGGGCTGCCATGGGTCATCCTCCGCTTCGGCGCCGTGCCGCCTATCGAATTCGGCGAGCTGGATCCCCTGATGTTTGACGTGCGCATGGACGATCGTATGGAATACCTGGCGCCCATGGATGCCGGCGCTGCCGTCGCCGGCGCGGCGACCCTGCCGGGTCTGGAAGGCAAGACGCTGATGGTCGCAGGCGGTCCTTCCTGTCAGGTGACCGGAAGAGAGTTCATGAAACGTTCCTTTGACGCCCTGGGCATCGGCATGCTGCCGGAATCCGCCTTCTCGCAGATCCCGTTCCACTGCGACTACATGGATACCGGGGAGAGCGAGCGGCTGCTGCACTATCAGCATCACAGCTTTGAAGACACGCTTGCTCTGCAGCGACGGGCTCTGGGATGGCGGCTCCTGTTCGTGCCGGTCATCCGGCCGTTCCTGCGGCGGAAGCTCCTTGCCATGTCCCCCTACTATCCCCGCAAGGCGACGGGCAGGGCGCCCCGGCCGCAGACAAGCCAGCGCTGACTGTCTGCGTAGCATTTCCGGCCGCAGACGGTATACTGAACCGGGGTGTGGTTTTGCTTCCATACATATATCGATACGAGGGGGAATGATGGAGATGATTGCAGCCTGTGGACTGGATTGTTCATCCTGTCCTGCCTATGTCAACCGCAACACGACGGATCGTGAAGTCCTGGCGAAGATCGCGGCGGAGTGGACGGCCCAGTTCAAGAAAGAGGTGAAACCGGAGGATGTCGGCTGCAGCGGATGCCAGCACGTGGGCGAGGGCAAGATGTTCCCATACTGCCACACATGCGCGATCCGTGCATGCGCTCATGGAAAGGGCTATGTCACCTGTGCCGAGTGCGACGGGTTTGATGCGTGCGCGATGATCCAGAAGTTTATCGTGGATGCCCCGGCCGTCCGTCCGACGCTGGAAAGTCTGAGGGCTCGCTGATAAGCCTGTCATGAACGGTCCTGCGTGTATCTGTGATTTCCTTGTGCCAGACGCCGGCGACGCTCACGTCCTGCTTGTCCCGGAGAGGGACGCGTGGACGCTGCCGCATACGGTGGTCCAGGGCGCGTTCAGATGGCAGTCGGTCGCGCAGGTTAACCAGGCGGCCAACAGCGCGCTGGGGATCCGTGCGACGACGCGCCGCTGCGTCTCGCCGGATGCCAATCCCGGCGCTCCTCTCCAGGAGAGAGTGTATGCGATCGAGAACCACGCTGCATCCGGGATCCTGCCGGCGGGCGCGCGCTGGGTCGGGCCGGAAGATCTCCGTTCCCTGACGCTGGTCACCGTGGGACAGAAGGCGGTCATCGAGGAATGGTTCGCCTGGGTGCATGCTGCGGACAGAAGCCTGCGCGTTCCATGGTATGAAGCGGGATGGATGACGGCGGCCGGCGCGTGGATCGTGCAGCAGCTGGCGCGCCTGGATATCAGACCGTCCGGTCCCATCGAAGAGGTCTGCACGTGGCAGCGTTCCTGCGTTCTCCATGTACTCACGACCAGGGGCGCAGTCTATTTCAAGGCGGTCCCTCCGGCCCTGAGACCCGAAGTGGAGGTCAGCGTCCTTCTGGACCATCAGTACCCCGGCATGGTGCCCGAAGTGCTTGCAGCGGACAGCGACAGGGGGTGGTTCCTTATGCGGGACATGGGTCCGGCGACGCTGGAAACAGCGACGGACCTGACAGAATGGACCAGCGCCGTGCGCGCCTACGCTGAACTGCAGGTGGACATGGTCGATCTGCGTTACCGGTTTGCTGTTGCCGGCTGCCCTGATCGCGGCCTGCTGCAGCTGGTGGATTCCACGGACCGTCTGCTGTCGGACACGGTCGTGCTGCGGCCCGGGCAGCCGGGTGGTCTGCGCATGGAACAGATCCATGCGTTGTACGAACGGGCGCGGGCGCTCAAGATCGCGGCGCACCGCCTGGGGACCCTGCGGCTGCCGATCAGCCTGGAAAATGGTGATTTCTGGGCCGGGCAGATCATCCGCGGCGCGACGAATCCGGTCTTCATCGACTGGTCCGATGCACTGCTGTCGCATCCCTTCTTCTCCATGAACTTTTTTGCCGACGAGGAGGAACTGCGGCCGTTCTTTGCCGATGCTGCAGGGGCCTGTCTGCGTCTCCGGGACGCTTACCTGGAACCGTGGACTGTGTATGAACCGCATGACATCCTGACACAGGCATGGACGATTGCGTGTCAGCTGGCGCCTCTCAGCGCCGCGCTGTGGTATCATGACCGGATCCTGCCCGTGCTTGAGATCCCATGGGAGCTGCAGGACATCGTCCCTTTCTATCTCAGGAACGTTCTCCGTCACCAGAACAGGGCGCTTCCGACGCTCGGCATGCTGGACCTTGAGCAGGAGCTGGCTGCGTCGGCGGCTCCGGAGGCCGAGGCGGTGCCGACCTCGGAGGGAGCGGCCGAGGTCCGGTCTCAGTTGCAGATGCCGGGATTCTCCGGCCCGCGCTGATGGAATAATCCCCGGATCACGCCGCGGCGCTCAGGCGCCGGAGGATCCCAGCGGGCAGAGGGGCCGGACGTAGGCACGGACGGCAGGAACGCTGACGAGTTCCCGTTCAGGGTATCGCAGCGCCGTCAGGCTGCCGCCGTGGACGCACCCCGTGTCGATATCGATCGTGTTGCCGACCCAGGTCGGCTCTGCGACCGGAAGGTGACCCCAGACGACCAGGGCATCGCCGTGATAGCTGCGTGCCCAGTCGACGAGGATCTTCATACCATATTGATTGCGTTCCCCGGTCGGCGTGCCGAAGAGCGCGGTGTTGCGCGCCTGGGAGGAGGCGTTGCCGTGAAGTTCTTCCGGCAGACCTGCATGGGCGACGACCAGTCGTCCCTCGTCCAGGACGAGATGAGAGGGCAGTCCCGCCAGGAAGGTCCGGGCCAGTGATTGCATTTCTTCACCGGCGTCGCTGAGTTCCTGCAGCGTCCGGTCCAGTCCGTTGACCATGTTCACCGGCGCGCCCTGCAGTGCGCGCAGCAGCTTGTCGTCATGGTTACCGATCACGGCCAGAGCAGCGCCCGAACGAACCATGGCCATGGCGATCAGGAGGGTGCGTACTACATATGGGCCGTGATCCACGAAATCTCCGACAAAGACCGCCGTCCGGTCGGGAGGAGGCGTGATGCCGGGGATGAGAGCAGCCGGATTCTGCATCCGGTATCCCATGACGCGCAGCAGGGACAGCAGTTCATCACAGCAGCCGTGGACGTCGCCGATGATATCAAAGGAGCCGGGCCGGTCGCGCCAGGCGACCGGGGAAGGACCGGTGTGCTGTTCCGCAGCTCTGGCTTCCTCGGGGGTTCCCACGACGATGACATCATCAAACCCCTCATTCCGCAGGACATCCGCCGTTGCGGGAGCCTGTGCGTTCTGACGGTCGACGACGAAGTCGGCTACCGTGCGGTCCGTGCGGGTGCGGTTG
>CAZEWU010000115.1:0-5007 GCA_964516155.1 uncultured Caldisericota bacterium | reverse complement strand
ATTCCATGATGCGGCAGTGCAAGCTTTTCCGCAATATCGATCAGATGGGCGAGTGTATCCTTGATTCCGGCGCCATCGAACGTGAGCGCGGTATTACTATTGTCTCCAAAAACATGTCTCTGACGTGGAAAGGGGTCAAGATCAATATCGTCGACACCCCGGGACACTCGGATTTCGGCGGCGAGGTTGAGCGGGTTCTCAAGATGGTTGACGGGGTTCTTCTCCTCGTTGATTCGTCGGAAGGTCCCATGCCGCAGACCAGGTTTGTGCTCAAAAAGGCACTGGAACTGAACTTGCGGCCTATCGTCGTTATTAACAAGATCGATCGCCAGGATGCACGCATCCAGGAGGTCATCAACGAGACCTTTGACCTCTTCATCGAGCTGGACGCTACGGAAGAGCAGCTCGACTTTCCTGTTGTCTACGCATCAGGACGCGAGGGCAAGGCGACGCTGGATCTGAAGGATCCGCCGCAGGATCTGACGCCGCTGTTCCAGCTGATTCTCAAGAAAGTCCCGGCTCCGGCATATGATCCCGAAAGTCCGCTCTCTGTACTCGTCACGAATATCACTCATGATGACTACATCGGACGTATCGGTATCGGCCGTATGTTCGGGGGACAGGTCAAAGTCGGTTCGAAAGTACTGGTCATGTCAGGCAAAGACAAACAGTACCCTGGCCAGATCCAGAAGCTCTTTGTCTTCGAAGGACTGGGCCGCAAAGAAGTCCAGCAGGTAGAAGCGGGCGAGATCTTCGCATTTGCGGGGATTCCTGACGTGACGATCGGTGATTCCGTGACCGATCTGGAGAAACCGGTCAAGCTCGACATGCTGACGATCGAGCCGCCTACCGTATCCATGATGTTCATGGTCAACGACAGTCCGTTTGGCGGACGCGAGGGAAAGTATGTGACGTCGAACAAGCTGCGCGAGCGCATCGAAAAAGAATTACGTACGAATGTCTCCATTGCTGTTGACTGGGGAGACCTTCCCGACCGCTTTACGGTTGCCGGGCGCGGCGAGTTACAGCTGGCTGTCCTGATTGAGCAGATGCGGCGGGAAGGCTATGAATTTCAGGTGTCCATGCCGCAGGTTATCACCGAGAAAGGCCCGGACGGCGAACTCCTGGAACCCTATGAGAGTATGGTCCTCGATGTCCCCAAGGAATACGGCGGAACAGTCATTAACATGCTCGGTGAGCGCCGTGGCACGATGGAGAAGATGATCGATCTCAAGGGAAACTACGTACGTCTCTGTTACACCATGCCGCTTCGGGGACTCTTTGGCTTCCGCTCGGAATTTCTCAGCGTGACCAAGGGAAACGGCGTCATGACACATACTTATCTTGGATACCGCACGTGGGCGGGCAAGATCGAGGGTCGCCGCAACGGCGTGCTTGTTTCAGATCATACCGGTGTCGTGGCGGCATATGCCATTGCGCATATTCAGGATCGGGGGCGTCTCTTTGTTTCACCTCCTGACGAGGTTTATGCAGGCGAGGTCGTTGGCGAGACAAATCGTGAACATGATCTGAAAGTCAATCCTACCAAAGAGAAGCATCTGACCAACATCCGTTCGTCCACGTCGGACATCGCTGCGAAGGTCGATGCTCCTGTTCATTATGCGCTGGACCAGTATCTCGATTATATCAACGAGGATGAGCTGCTGGAAGTGACTCCAAAATCGCTCCGGATGCGGAAGAGGATCCTGGATTACAAGGAACGCAAGAGGTCCGGCAGAGAGGAAGAAGACGCAGACGACGATTAGGATTCCATCTGCGAGTTGGTATGCACTTCGTATCCCCGTGCAGGTTTCTGCACGGGGATCGTTCATTTACCAACTTTGCTGCGATGAGAAGACTGTACTGCGACAATGTCCATGGGGTCCACGAAGCTGTCGTTCACATTGAGAAGGATGCTCTCTCTGGTGATGACAGGCAGGGGAGTCGTTGTCTTGTCAAGGCCCAGGACATAGGTTGTGATTTCGTCCATGCGTATCGTCCCGGACTGGTCAAAGAAAACGCCGACATGTACGTGCAATGGTGTACTCTTGATGAGCTGAGCCGTCAGAACATACTTCCGGATGTCCTTGGGCGTCCGCGCTTTGCTGTTCTCCCGCGTGACCGGGAGCGTTGAGAGCGCAAGAAATGTGTTTATCGCCGCTTTTATGCGGCCGGGGTCTATGACGGTCTGATGAGGCCAGGCAAAATCATACTGAAGGATCGTGGGCTGCCCCATGAGCGAAGGGGAGGAAAGAGGAATGTCGGTTGCTCCCAGCAAACGGATGCCCGGAGGCGAGGTCTGTTCCAACGCTCTGCAGCGGTCTGCAAGGGGAGGGTCGCTTTCGAGCGTCACATCGACATACTCCTGGAGACTGACCATACCTACCGCCGTCGGGATCCCTGTTTCGATCCTGACACGTTGGTTAAAACCCTCGCTGTAAACAAGAGGGAGGGCGCTGCGTCGCAGCCACCGCACAAGAGCGGCCTGGACCTCATGGTGTGACAGCAGACAGGCTTCTTCGTCTTTACTGTACTTCATGCGCATTTTTATCATGGGTCAATTTTAGCAGCAAAGGGCTCGTGCGCAATGAAGAACTGCGGGTTCTCCGCCAATTGCGTAACCCCAAAAGACTGATACTATGACAGTATTGTATAGACCGGCATGACTGATTGTCCGGCTGAAAGGGTGGAAGATGCAGGGACTTCTTAATTATATCCGTACTGAATTGCCGGGCTGGATTGTCAGTATCCCGGTGATCCTTGTTGTTATCACGATCCACGAATATGCCCATGCATGGACTGCCTGGAAACTTGGCGACAGGACTCCGGTCGAGACAGGCCGGCTGAGTCTTAATCCTTTCCGGCATCTGGATCCGCTGGGAACCATCGCTCTTCTTTTCTTTCATGTCGGCTGGGCACGGCCGGTCATGATTGATTTCTCTGTTTTCAAGCATCCCCGGCGCGATACGGTCCTGGTCTCCCTGGCGGGCCCGCTGTCTAATTTTGCAACGGCCCTTGTCGCTTACCTGGTGTTTATCCTGCTCAGAAGCTCTGCCGGCCTGGTAACACGGTTTACGTATGCCTATATCGTGCTGAAGAGTCTTATCGAGTATTCGGTGGCGCTTGGGGTCTTTAACCTGCTGCCGATCCCTCCGCTTGACGGCTCCAAGGCGTTTTTCGCCCTCATCTTCAAGAGGCCGGAACAGTTTTTGTACAATCGTTCCATCGATTTGTACGGGACTATCATTTTATTGGCGCTGCTGTGGTTTCATGTTATCGATGGTATCCTGTCACGGGTCCTCGGGTTTATCCTGAATACTCTTCTGAGATTGTGAGGCGTTTATGAAAAAACGTATTCTGAGTGGTATGCGGCCCACCGGCAAGCTTCATCTGGGCCATTTCATGGGAGTCCTGCAGAGTTTTGTCCAGCTGCAGGATACGTACGATTGCTATTTCATGGTCGCAGACATGCATGCGCTGACGACAAAATGGAATGAGAGCGGTTCTATCCGCGACTATCGCAGAGAGATGGTACTCGACTGGCTGGGAGCCGGGCTGGATCCGCAGCGGTCGGCGATTTTCTGTCAGTCGGACGTTCCGGAACATGCCTACCTGTTTACGCTTCTTGCCATGATCACCCCGGTTTCCTGGGTAGAACGGAATCCCACGGTCAAGGAGATGATCCGTGACCTGAATCTCAAGGATAACGTGAATCTTGGGTTGCTGAGTTATCCGGTGCTCATGGCGGCCGATATCCTGCTCTACCGCGCTGAATATGTCCCGGTGGGCAAGGACCAGATACCACACCTGGAATTTGCCCGGGAAGTTGCCCGTGTCTTCAACAATACTTACCATGTGAACCTGTTCCCGGAACCGCAGCCGATCCTCAACGAATTTCAGCTGCTGCCTGGACTGGACGGACGCAAGATGAGCAAATCTCTGGAGAATTATATCAACATCTCGGATCCTCCTGAAGCCATTGCCAAGCGCCTGATGACAGCCTATACGGATCCTCTGAAACTCAGGAAAGACGATCCTGGCCATCCGGAGGCAGGGTGCGTCATCTACCAGTACCATAAGCTCTTTGAACCAGCGACGATCGCTGAGACAAAAGAACAGTGTGAGAAGGGTTGTCTGGGATGCGTTGCTCACAAGCGTGCCGTGGCGGCCATGGTGTGCGAACGGCTGAAGGGTTTTCAGGAACGGCGCGCTCAGTACGCAGCCGATCCGGGCTCTGTTGACCGCATTCTGGCCGATGGCCGGGAGAAAGCCTCTGTGTTTGCACGGGAGACGGTCCGCATGACCCGGGAGGCTATCGGCATCTAGGCCGTGAGCTCTCTGTCAGACTCCGTCAATAGCCTGAGGTTCCTTGGACGTGCCGGCCATGCTGATATAGCTGTCGTCGTCGTCGAACGTCTGGTTGACTGCTGTAATAACATCATCCGGTGCGACAAGGGCGTTGAAGAGCACGTTGAACTTGTTTACATGCTCTCGGATTTGCTTCAGCTCAAGAGCGAATTCGTCCTTTTCGGTCACGCCGTCGCGCAGGAGACATCTCTTCAGGAACGTTTCCAGATGCTGGACGGCGGGGAGGATTACGCGCGACCCATTCTGGATGTTCTGCAGGAGGTCAATGTTGGCAGGGCTCCCTACAAACGACCAAGGGTGCAGGCTGACCAGACGCCGGCACAGGAGCTGCAGGGAGGCGATGAGCTTTCCGACGCCCTGCTCGAAGCGCTGGCGCGTATTGTCGAGCGGGTCGCCGCCCGTAAACCAGTACAGCGGGAAACACGCCGGCAGACGTATCTGAGTCTGCAGCTGGTCATGCATGAATTGCAGGAGTTGCTGGCACAGCGTCGCACCATGTTGTTTGAGCAGATCTTTGAGATGTCTGATTCGAGGGAACGCGTAGTTCTGAGTTTCCTTGCCATTCTTGTCCTGACAAAGATGGGAATTGTGCACATCAATCAGCAGGGACGGTTCGGAGATATCATTGTCGAGTATGTG
>CAZEWU010000114.1:0-5028 GCA_964516155.1 uncultured Caldisericota bacterium | reverse complement strand
AAGGTGAGGCCCTCTTTTGCGAATTTGTCATCCATCATTCCTCCCGGCGGCAGACGCTTCTGCTCATGATATCGGGCATGCGCTTCGTATCTTTTACAGCGTAATCAGCGCCGGGCATGTTGTCAACGGAGGACTGTGGTTTTCTTTATGATGAACAGGCTACTGATGTTTCGTTTTGAAGATCAGCTGTTGAAACCATGCGCCAAGCGCTTTCAGGTCTATCGGCGGGAGCCTGGAGAACAGAGGGGACAGGAGCGGATAAATCCGGCTCTTGTCAACCAGCGTTGCAGAAACCGATGCCGGCAGAAGATGCGCTGTCAGCCCGAGCAGAAGTGCGACGATGACTATCTTGAGAAGCGACGACAGGAGAACGGAGGGTACAGCGATCAGGACGTAAAAGAGCAGGTAGGTTACGACGTAATAGACGATGGTCGCTGCGCCCTGATTTGGTAATTTGATGAAGCTTGCGTAATATGGTATGAGAAATGCTGTGAGAAGTGCGGACAACCCGATTGCAAGGAGGGAGATGCCAATCTTTCCCTGTTTCACAAATAGATTCCGCCCGATGATGATTGCAGCGGCCACTACCAGAATAGTATCAAACAGCACGGAATGCCTCCAGCCAACCAGCCTGTGCATGTACCAGTATGGTCAGGACGGCGGACGCGTCAACAAGTTGTGACGTCCTGCCGGGCTGGACCCGGTTGGTCAGGATCGGTTCCACAGTATACTGAAATACATGCATATATAAGAACTGGAATGTGACACAGGGTTGTACCGGGTGGTGTTTTTCCGGAAACAGCCGCGCGAAAAAGGAGCTTGACGTGGAAGAATTTCTCAGTTTGTTTGCGCTGTTTATCGGGCACCCTGCTGCAGGATTGCGCAGGATACGTGAACGCCCCTCGATGCTTACTGGTTATGTCGCTCTGATACTGACCGGCATTGCTGATGCGCTCAGTTTCCGCCTGATCGATATGGCGGGGCTCCTGCAGTCGTTGGGGCTTACGACGCAGATGGTCCAGTCTGTCCGTAGCGTGCAGCAGGCTCCGGGAACCTTCTGGGGATTTGTTGCAGAGCCGTTCTTTGTTACTCTGCTTTGCGTCGTAATCATTGATGCTGTTGCTCAGCTGGCATGGAAGAAAACCGCTGCGCCGTTTCTCTTCATCGCGCTCAGTTTTTCCGGGCTTATCGGCGGCATCCTCCGCCTTGCCGGGCTTCTCCTCGGCGGAGTAGCAAATGGTATTCTGCTGGATGTCCTGAGCTATGCAGCGGTTCTGTACACGGTGATCATGGGCGTTCTCTCTGTCCGGTTCTTCTATGAAAAAAGTACCTTCAAGGCGATACTCGCATATTTTGTGCCGGTTCTTCTTGGCGCACTGGTGATCATTCTTCTGGCGCTTACGCTCGGCGGAGCTGCCTGATGGCCCTTGATTTCGAGCATGATCTCAATCCGCAGCAGCTGGAAGCGGTAGAAGCATGCACGGGGCCCTGTCTGGTCCTTGCGGGAGCGGGGTCGGGAAAAACTCGTGTTATTACCTACAAGCTGACTTACCTTATTTCAAAACGGGGTATTGCCCCGTCTCATATCATGGCTGTTACTTTCACGAACAAGGCTGCCGGCGAGATGCGTTCGCGTGTCGACGCTCTGGTTGGCACCGATCTTGCCCGTAAAGGCCTGTGGATTGGAACATTCCATTCACTTTGCGGCCGTATCCTGCGGGAACAGGTTGAGAAGCTGAAGATCGGTTATACGAGTAGATTCGTCATCATCGACGAAGATGATCGTGTCCGCCTGGTACGGCAGGTTATGAAAGAGCTTGGTCTGGACCCGAAGACGTACGAACCGCAGAAGATCGTCTATCGTATCTCTGACGCAAAATCAAACCTTATCGGTCCTGAAGAGATGGCGAACTACGGTTACAGCTATATCGAAAAAGCGGCAGCCTCCGTCTACGGCCTGTATCAGAAACGCCTTGAGCAGGGGAACCTGATGGATTTTGATGATCTCATCGCTCTTGTTATCCGCCTGTTCAATGAGCGTCCGGAAGTGCAGGAATATTACAGTGACAAATTTGAACAGGTTCTTGTCGATGAGTATCAGGACGTGAACAAGATGCAGTACGAGCTGGTGAAGAAGCTTTCAACGATGCACGGTAATGTGACTGTTGTCGGCGATGATGACCAGAGCATTTACGCATTCAGAGGTGCGAACAGCAAGCTTATTCTCGGGTTTACAAAGGATTATCCGGGAGCCACTGTCATAAAACTGGAGCAGAACTATCGGTCGACGCAGTCGATCCTTGACGCGGCCAACTCTCTCGTTGCCAAAAACCGGACACGGTATGCCAAAAAATTGTGGACCAGGAATCCGGATGGCGAGCCTGTCCATCTGTTCGAGGCTCTTACTCCTGAAGAAGAAGCCAGTTTCATAGCGCAACGTATTGAAGAACTGGCACGCCAGGGCGACGATTATCATGATATGGCCATCATCTATCGCATGAACAGCCAGTCGCGGGTCGTTGAAGAGGCGCTGCTTGCATCCAGTATTCCATATCAGATCGTCGGCGGTCTGAAATTCTATGAGCGGCAGGAAGTGAAGGACGTCCTTGCCTATCTGCGGCTCGGATTCAACCCAAGCGACAACCTTGCTTTTGAGCGCGCTGTTGGAAGACCGCCCCGGGGGTTCGGTGACAAGAGTTTCACAGAGCTCAAACAGATCGCTTTGGAGCAGGGGACGTCATGGCTGACGGCTCTCCCGTCCTGGCTGGAGCATACCAGGAACGACAAGACCCGTGAGAAGCTGACGGCGTTCATGGATACGGTCCGCAGGATCGAAGAGGCTTCCGGGTCCGCCCTGGCTGCGGTGAACGTTGTTTTTGGCTCATCGGGGCTGATTGAACTCTACCAGAGTGAGAACAAACCGGATGATTTTGAACTGCAGTCGAAACAGGAAAACCTGACAGAATTCATGCGTACGGTCGATGAATTCGATCGTATGAGCGAGGACAAATCACTGGGAGCATACCTTTCTCAGGTCGCGCTCCTCCAGGATCAGGACAGCATGAAGCCGGGTACCGGAGGGGGCGTGGTTCTTATCACGGCTCATTCCGCGAAAGGGCTCGAATTCGATCATGTCTTCATCATAGGTGCCGAAGAAGGCGTTTTCCCTCATCGGAGAGCTCTAGACAGCAGTGCGGACATCGAAGAAGAGCGTCGCCTGTTCTACGTCGCCTGTACACGGGCGCGCAAGCGGCTGTATATTACGTACTGTACTCAGCGGACCAGCTATTATGGCTCGGGATTTCAGGAGCCTTCCCGCTTTATCAAGGAGATGGAACTGACCAAGGAAACCGTTGCCGCTGTCTCGTCGACCCGTGAGCGACCAGAGCTTATTGAAGGAGACATCGTCCTGCACAATGTCTTTGGTGAAGGGAAAGTGCTTGAGGTCTTTTATGACGGGAGCGACCAGTACATTGTCATTGATTTCAAGAAGGTCGGCATCAAGAAACTCGCCGCTCAGTATGCACAGCTCAGAAAACTCTGAGACGGCGGGATCAGACCGGCCGGGAAACGGTCTCTTGAAGTACGGGGACAAGGTAGTACACTTAGGCAATGCCAGCTGCTGAACGCAGATGATGCAATCTGCCGAGGGGGTGCTTATGCAGGGATTCTGGATTATGATGGCAGTGACCTGTGCAGTTGTGGATGCTTTCCTTCCCTACTATCTTCTCATCTGGTTTTCGGGAGGAGCTCTCGCTTCTCTTCTTTTTGAATGGGCGGGCTTCAATACGCAGATTCAGTTTCTTGTGTTCTTTCTGGTATCGTTTGCTCTTATGGCGATTGTAGGGCGTTATATCAATTCGCGATTACTGAGAGGTGGTTCTAAAATGCGGACAAATACCGAGGAGATGCTGGGGAAGATTGCGACTGTTGTTGTGGCGATTCCAGCTGGTGAGGCTGGCCGCGTAGCACTCAAGGGAACAGACTGGAGAGCGGTCCTGCAGGATGAGAACGCAGACGCCGCCGTTGGTGAGAAAGTGGTCGTTGTGTCTATCGAGGGTGTTACCCTCACAGTGAAGAAGGAATAGGAGGAGGTAGGTATGTCGCCCGTATTCAACTGGTCTATCGTCTGGTGGTTGGTAGGGATCGTCGTCGTTCTGATTTTTGCCCTGCGCTACATCATTATTGTGCGCCAGAGCACAGCGGTCATCATTGAGCGTCTCGGAAAATTCAGCCGGGAGCTTCGCCCTGGACTTCATTTTCTGATTCCGATCATCGACAGCGTCCGCGCGGTCGTTGACCTGCGTGAACAGGCATGAGACTACCCACCGCAGCCTGTCATTACCAAGGATAACGTTTCTACCAGTATCGACATCGTCCTGTACTATTACATTACCGATCCGGCGAAGTCAGTCTACGAAGTCCGCAATCTTAATGAAGCCATTCTTAAGCTTACTATGACATCGATCCGCAATATTTCCGGCAGTCTGAACCTGGATGAACTGCTGGTCTCGCGCGAGAACGTCAATAATGAACTGCGACAGATCGTTGACGTAGCAACCGATCCATGGGGCGTCAAGGTGACCCGTGCTGAGATCAAAGCTGTTAACCCGCCGGCCGAGATCCTGGAAGCCATGACTAAACAGATGAAAGCCGAACGCAACAAACGTGGCGTCATTCTCGAAGCCGAAGGCTTCAAGGAAGCCGAGATCACGAAGGCTGAAGGTGAGAAGCAGGCCGCTATCCTGCGTGCCGAGGGTGATCGTCAGCAGAAGATCCTGGCTGCCGAGGGCGAGGGGCAGGCTATCGTCACGGTCGCGAATGCACGGAGAGAAGCTGTCAAGTCTTATTTTACCGGTATTCACGAGGGCAATGCCACGAATGATGTTCTGGCGCTCAAATACATGGAGACGCTGGAAGCCATCAGCAAGAACCCCTCCAATAAGGTGTTTCTTCCCTACGAAAGCAGCGCTCTCATGGGGAGTCTTGGAACGATCAAGGAACTGTTCAATGAAACGCCTCCGCCCG
>CAZEWU010000113.1:0-5035 GCA_964516155.1 uncultured Caldisericota bacterium | reverse complement strand
CCATGCCGTCTCCCGTGCGGACATGCCTTTAAAGTAAATAGCCATAAGCATGGCGGTGGTCTGATAATCAGGAATTGTTTCATGCACAAGTCCGTCGATCCACCACGAGATCTCCTGATCCGACAGCTCACCCCCTGTCTTCTTGCGCTCAATGAGCTCTGCAAAACTCAGGTTCACAGTGAAGCCTCCTTAATGGCGCCTGCCAGCAACTCCGCCAGATTCCCATCCGCGCGTTGAGCAGCTGCCACGACCTCTGCATGGCTCAATTCCGTCGTTGTTTCTGTAGCGAGGTCTGTGATGACTGAAACGGCGCCGACGCGCATACCCATCTGGTTTGCAACAATGACTTCCGGGACCGTCGACATACCGACGGCATCAGCGCCCAGTATCCGCAGCATGCGGATCTCTGCGCGGGTCTCATACTGGGGGCCGGCCAGCGCGGCGTAGACTCCAGACGATACCGGCAGAGACTGTTTCCTGCCAGTTGTTTTCAGAAGCGTTGCCAGCCCTGGATCATAGGCTGTATACATGTTCACGAACTTGCTTCCGAAGGTGCCGTCCGGAAGACCGCGAAGCGGGCTGTCTGCGGCGAGCAGATCCAGATGGTCTTCAATGACCATGAGGTCTCCGATGTGCAGCGCCTCCGAAATGCCGCCTGCAGCATTGGTCAGCAACGCCGTGCGAACGCCCAGCATGCCGGCGATACGCACGGGGATTGTCACCGTTGTCATATCATATCCTTCGTAATAATGAAAACGGCCAGCGAAACAAAGAACGCGACGGCCGGCAATCGTTCCGGAAACGACCTCTCCCGCGTGGCCTTTAACGGTCGAAACAGGGAAGCCCGGAATGTCTGCATACCTTATTGCAGTCCGGGATTCGATCTTCTCCGTGAAACTGAGCAGACCGGATCCCAGGACGACCATGACTTCATAGGAAGAGCCAAGTCTGTCGGCGACGGCCTGGGAGATAGAGGCAATCTGCTGTTGCAGCGCAGCGCCCTCCATTACTCGATCGATCCCACGGCGTCGTAGAAAGACTGCCCGCCGAAGTATGGCTGTACCTCAAGATCCGGAAATTTTGCCGAGAGTCTGGAGACAAGAGCATCAAATTCCTTTTCTGCGTATTCTGCTCCCCGGTAGACGGAGATGAGCGATTTGTCATCCCATTTCAGCGGGGCGTCTGAAAGCTGCATCATTGCACTCTCAACTGAGGACTCTACAGCAACGAGTCTGTCGTTGACCAGCAGCATATAGTCTCCCTCATGAACAGACGTTCCCGAAACAGAGGCATCCTTGGTCGCCCTGGTCACAGCAAAGAAATCCGTAGCCTTGATGGCTTCTGTTGCAACAGCGACACAATCATCATCGGGACCGCATGATGCCAGCTGTATGAGCGCAGCAATGGCCTGAACCGGGTGCCGTGCATCCAGTACATGGACATCTTTGTCGAGAAGCTGGGCAGCCTGTCTCGCAGCCATAATGATGTTTTTGTTGTTAGGGAATATGAGGAATGAATCTGCCGAGCAGGCCTTGATCGGATCGAGGAATGCCTCGGTCGGTGGATTCATAGTATCCCCTCCGCCAACGATGATATGCGCGCCGAGGCGCTTGAAGATTTCATCAAATCCCGGCCCAGGCGATACGACGACATATGCGCGGCGAAGATCTTTCTGTTTGCACCCCTCTGTCGATGCCAGCGGTTTAGCGGCAGGCTGTTCCTCAGGAATGGTTCCTTCTGCTGCGTAGGCGTCGGTTTGGTATTGCATATCCTCAATTCGTCCTTCCCGGATGGGAGCAAAGGTCATCAGGTACCGGATCGTTTCATAGGGCTCGTTTGTATGAACGTGGATCTTCGTAAGCCCGCCGGCTGATGCCATGACAAGGCTGTCGCCACGTTCTGTCAGCTTTGCGCTGACCTCTTCCTTCGGCAGTTGTTCTGATGCAACCAGAATAACGGTGTCATAGCGATACCTGAGCTTCTGATGGCCCCCATGATCTTCGGATTCGCTCACGGGTTCTGCTGTTTCAACGGCGACCGTCTCACCGGACAGGCTCTTCACCATCCCCTCGAACAACGTGACAAGCCCTTCTCCTCCGGCGTCGACGACATGCGCTTCTGCAAGAGCAGGCAATTGCGACGTCGTTTCTTTCACAGCCTCTCGTCCGACCTGAAGGACATCTTCCAGGTAGGACACGTATTCTTCATTGTGAAGAGTTGCTGCATATTCCGCCATGCGGCGGATGACTGTCAGAATCGTTCCTTCCACCGGAGTGACGACTGCTTTGTAAGCGACCTCGGTCGCCTTTGACAGCATCTGGGTAAAATCACTGGTCGTAAGAGTCTGCTTACTGTCAGCCGCTATTGCCATTCCCCGGATAATCTGCGAGAGAATGACGCCGGAATTTCCCCGTGCTCCGATCAATGACCCTGCCGACAGTGCTGAGACGAGCTCTTTCATCGAACGGGGCTTAGCTTTCTGGGCTTCTTCCAAAGCAGTTTTAAGCGTAAGCGACATATTCGTTCCGGTATCCCCGTCGGGAACGGGAAACACGTTCAGACTGTTGACATAATCCTTCTTGGACTCAAGGACGGCAAGACCAGCCGCAAAGAGTACCTCAAGTTCGCTGTAGTTAATTTCTTTCAAGATAGCATCCTCCGGACGTGCTTATTCGTTTTCGTGCTCAACGCGTATAGACCACACCACAACGTTCAGCTCGACTTTTTCCTGTGGGATGCCCGTCATGCCGCAGAAGACATACCGCACCTGTTATGTAATTGTATGGGCCACTTCCGACACACGCAGTCCATACTGCAGCCGGACATGGACTGTTGCTTCAATCCGTCCGTCAGGCTGAATCTGGATGTCAACGCCCTTCGGTGTGGCAGAACGAGTCAGCACATGTGTGACACGTTCGCCAAATGTGACGGGTGCCAGGCCCACTACGCCATACACGTTCAGAGTAGCCAGCCGGAGGATTTCCTCCATTGCATTCCTGCTAAGAACGACTTTACCTTTGACATTGATCATGTCCACTCTCCAAGCAAAATTGTGGTATCCGATTATACCACTAAACTTGAATTCGCGGGTCTTTGACATAGAATGAACGTACTTTTTCATGGAGGTCCGTCGAAATGAGCAGAGTATGTTCTATTTGTGGCAAGGGTCCGATGGTTGGCAATACGGTCAGCCATTCCGTTCAGCGTAGTTCTCGTCGGTTCCTGCCAAATCTTCATACGGTACAGGTAGAAGTGAATGGCAGAGTCCAGAAGGTCCGCGTCTGCGGAAAGTGCCTCAAGAAGCTTAAGGCATCGGCTTGATCTGCTAGCACGACAGCATGAGTAGTAAAGAGATCCGGAGCCTGTTATGGACAGGCTCCAGTTTGCGTGTTTTGGATCAGCTAAAGCTTCCGTTCACATTTGAGTGGATCGAGTGTACCTCTTTCAAGGATGTTTATGCGGTCATCAAGAATATGAATACCCGTGGTGCTCCGGCTATTGGAGTCGCTGCAGCATATGGTATGGCTCTGGCCGCACGCGATGCGATTGCGTCAAAAGATCCTGCAGCATTTGTCCGTGATGCTGCATCGTACATCAAGAGCGCCCGGCCGACAGCCGTCAATCTTGCCTGGGCCGTCGACGGTTGCCTGGATCATGTCCAATCCCTGCTTGGAGTGGATGCACAGGCGGTTGCCAGCTCGCTTACCGACTATGCCAACAAACTCGCCAAAGACGATGAAGACAAAAACCTGATGCTCTCAAAGTGCGGCGCCGAACTGTTTCAGGATGGTGACTCTATTCTTACGATCTGTAACACGGGAGCGCTGGCCACTTATCGGTACGGTACAGCCTTTGGATGCATCAATGAAGCATTCAAGCAGGGAAAGAAGATCCAGGTCGTCGCCCTTGAAACACGGCCGTATCTGCAGGGAGCTCGGCTGACAGCTTTAGAGCTTGTTACGGCAGGAATTCCATTCCATCTGATCACGGATGGCATGGCCGGGTTCATGATGTCGCATCAGATGGTGAACAAAGTCATCGTTGGCGCAGACAGGATCGCTGCTAACGGAGATTTTGCCAACAAGATCGGGACCTATCAGCTGGCAGTTCTGGCGAAGTACCATCATCTTCCATTCTATTCCGCCGCCCCCATAAGTTCATTTGATTTTTCTATTGCTTCCGGCGCAGAGATCCCGGTGGAACAACGTGATGAAAACGAAGTCTTGTATTTTGCCGGTCAACGCGTCGCGGCTGAGGGCGCTCATGCCTTCAACCCTTCCTTTGATGTAACGCCGCATGACCTGCTTACGGGAATTGTTACAGAACGCGGGGTCTTCGTTCCGCCCTTCGGTAACTGGAAACAGCCCTGATACAATTTGTCCAGTGATTTCAAACTGCAGGGCCGGGGATTGGCTGATTCCTGCTCTGCAGTTTTTTCTGTGTGTACAGATCGTTCGTATGCTCCTGTCCGGCAATGCGTTATTCGTCCCAGGGGACCGTATGCTCTTCAACCAACTTTCTGCTGTGGCCAGACGTTCCGGTTCAGCAAGGAGGATTGTGGTATCGTAGAGGTCTGCGGCGATATAGCCGTGCACCTCGTTCAGCGGGGTATTTTTCTGAATGGTTCGTTCATAGCCACAGCGGGCGGTCAGGAACGTATTGAGGATTTGCTGTCTGCGCAGAAAGATGTGGAAGGTATGGCAGCTGAATCCTGTGCGTGGCTTTGCCGTCGCTATCCAGACCGCTCCGCATCTCTCCGGGCTGTCTTTGCCTATTCCCGCGGGGTACATCTGCTGCATCAGCCTATCCTGGAAACCATTGTCGGGTATCTTCTTTCCGTCCAGTCAAGCGTATCCCTGGTAGGGAAACGCCTTGATGCTCTCGCGCATCTGTTCCCTTCCTGCCGCCGTTTGTTTGACGGTCGGGAAGTTTACCTGTTTCCGACGTTGGTTCAGTTACGTTCCCTGACTCCTTCGATGCTTGCAGAGCTTCGTTTTGGGTACCGGACGGCATGGCTGGAAAAACTTCTCCGCGA
>CAZEWU010000112.1:0-5065 GCA_964516155.1 uncultured Caldisericota bacterium | reverse complement strand
CGAAGAGCTCCTCCCGACCTTTGTCTCCGCCCGGCAGGCTAATGCAGCGCAGCCCGCCTACATCGCTGGACGTATGGCGCAGAGACTCGGCGGCCTCAAAGGAAAGCATGTCCTTGTCGCCGGTATCGCTATGAAGGACTTTTCTGATGATGTTACCGTAAGCCCTGCAGTTGATCTTGGCAAGGTGCTTCTTGCAGATGAAGCGTCGGTCCGCGTTCTTGACAGTGTCGCAGAAGCGCCATCCATCTTCGAGCGCGAGGATTCTCTTGAACGGGGACTTTCATGGGCCGATGCAATCGTACTTCCGATCAAGCAGGGGAACATTGACTACGCCCAGCTTAAACAATCTCTGTGCAAAGCTGATGGAAAGGTTCTTCTCTTTGATTTCCGCGGTGTTTTTGAACACGATCCGGAGCTGCTGAACACTCCCTGGTATATCCGCCTGTAATGGTTTTTCCTGTCGTTCATCATGACTGATCGCATCGACGTTGCCGGTATTCCCGTCGATAATGTGAGTATAGACGAAGCCCTCTCCCGTATAGAGGGCTTCGTGATTTCCGGAAAGCCTCATTTTGGCGTTGCCATTAACCCCGAAAAGGTTATCAAAGCCAAGCAGGACAGAGCTCTTGCCAAGCTGCTGCGGAAGAGCGATCTCAATTTCTGCGATGGTGTCGGTGTCATCTGGGCTGTCCGCATCTTTTATCATGAGCATCTCAAAGCAAGGGTCACCGGTGTTGACCTGTTTCTGAAGCTGCTGGAACTCGCCGATAAAAAACACTGGCGCCTTTATCTGCTTGGCGCACGGCCGGAAGCCCTTAAAAAAGTAGTTTCCATTGTCGGAGACCGTTACCCCGGTATCGTTATGGTCGGCTGGCACGATGGATACTTCACACCGGCTGACGAACCCGCTCTCGTTGAGGAAATTGCGCAAGCTCATCCCGATATCCTGTTCGCCGGGATGGGAAGTCCAAAACAAGAAAAGTTCATCTCCAGTAATAAGACGAGCATGGGCGTTCCCTTTTCCATGGGAATCGGCGGAAGTTATAATGTTCTCTCCGGCGAATTCAAGCGTGCCCCCGCCGCTGTCCAGCGCCTCGGACTGGAGTGGCTGTACCGGTTCTTGCTCGACCCCAAGCGTCTGCCCCGCATTCTTTCGCTCCCAAGGTTTGTCGGGATCGTTCTCCGCTCACCCCGGCGGCATGTGGAATCCGTCGACTTCTTTGGAATCTCCATCAGCAACAAAGATATGGATGATCTCCTTGCCATTGCTGATGAATTCATACAATCCCATACGCCGCATCTCGTCGTCACACTTAATGGCGAGATGGCGGCAAGAGCCTTCAGAGACAAAGAGTTTTTGAGTATCGTTCAGCAGGCCCATCTTGTTGTTGCGGACGGAGTTGGCATCGTATGGGGTGTGCGGATGCTCGGTTCGCGCATAGAACATCGGGTCCCGGGGATTGAATTTGCCAACAATCTACTGGAACTGGCCCAGAAAAAAGGATATCGCATTTACCTTCTCGGAGCGAAGCCTGAGGTTATCAAGCGTGCAGCAGCCAACATTCAGAAACGGTTCCCCACGCTTGTCATCGCTGGGTTTCATTCCGGATACTTTGACGCTTTGGAAGAAGCTTCTATCGTTCGTGAGATCCACGACCTTCATGTCGATATTATCCTTGTCGGAATGGGCGGAGGCATCCAGGAAAAATGGATCTGGCATCACCGGGACGAATTAGGGACGCCTCTTGCCATAGGCGTTGGAGGAACGTTCGATGTGTGGAGCGGCATGGTCCGCAGGGCACCGCGCTTCGTTCAGAAGACCGGGACGGAATGGCTTTACCGCCTTATTGTGCAGCCAAGCCGTATTGCAAGAATGGGGAGCATATTCTACTTTATGTTCCAAGTGCTCGCTCATCGTCGCTCCGGCAGAGGTTGCTGAATGCAATTGCTTGTCCTGGGGTACTACGGCTTTGGGAACTTCGGGGACGAGCTTATCCTGTCAGCATTGCAGGAGGAATTGTCGTCTGTTGACTGCAACGCAGTATTTGCAGCCAACAATCCCGGGCAGTATCATTCTATAATAACTTCCCGGCAGTCCTGGGTTGACCGTCATGACAGGTCCGCTATGCTTGCCACTCTTGCTGCTTCAGACATGATAATGCTTGGCGGCGGAGGGCTTGTCCAGGATGTCACAAGCTGGCGCAGCTCGCTGTATTACCTCGGCATCCCTTTCGCAGGGCTTCTGCGGCATAAAAAGGTTATTGCATACGCTCAGGGGATTGGACCACTGGTGCATAGCTGGAGCCGCTGGTTTACAAAGATGGTTTTTAGCGGAATGTCCCTTATTGACGTGCGCGATGAGGCGTCCTGCGATCTGCTGGTCCGCTGCGGCGTATCGTCATCTCGTATCAACATATCCGGAGACCTTGGTCTGCCTTACCTCGTCAAGCATAAACAGAAACTTTCTATAGATACTCACCATGGTATTATCGCTTGCGTTAATCCACGTTTTGGCTGGAATTCTTCAGAAACAGCCTTGTTTCTCGATATCATTGCTTCTCATGCAAACGGAGAAATCACGCTTGTCGTCCTGTTCCCTGCAAGCGACCTTGAATTCTCTCAGGCTGTGCATGACCGCCTTCATGGGTCTTCGAGTATTATCATAGCTCCAGATCCCGACAAGCTTCTGAAACTCTGCACAACGGCATGCACGACCGTTGCAGGACGTTACCATATGGCAGTCGCCGGGATCGCAGCACAGAGTTCTGTTGTCGCTCTGGCGTATGATCCGAAGATCGCGCAACTCGGCGCTTCCTATGGATTCAGTATCATTCAACCAGGCGTCTCGCCGGAACAGGCTGCGGCACATGTCTCCGGCAAAGAAACTTTGCCCATTTCAACGGAAAAACTCCTTCAATCACTTCAGACACGTGCAGAGCGTATCTCCCGGCTGTCATCCATTGTTGCAGACAGGCATGCTGAATGAGCTTTCTGACCGAGTTGTCCAGTATCCTGGCTGACAGATCGTGCTTTCTCTGTGGCGAAGAATCTTCTCTGCCCATCAGCCCGACATGTGTCGCCTCCTTCCGATCCTGTGATCCAGGCTGGACAGAGAGTAAGGTTCAGTCAACGACTATACGTGGGTTTGCTGCCTACTGGTATGAAGGCGCGATGCGAAAGGCGATCCTTCAGATGAAAGTCCAGGGTGAATATCAGCTTGCCAGCCAGCTCGCAGAATTGATGTGTCAGAAGGCTGCTTCGCTTCTCATCCCGAGGGATTCCATCTTTGTTCCTGTGCCGCGATTTGGGCAGGCGCCGGCGTTCGATCGCCACCACTTTCCACAGGTAGCCAGCCGGCTGCTTGCCCGTCAGTTTGGAGGAGAAGCGCTGCAGAGCGCTCTGCTGAAGATCCGACGTACGCACCTTCAGACGGAATTATCAGACACACAGCGTCTTCTCAATGTTGCAGATGTTTTTGCAGTAAGCCCTGAGTGCGGCGCTCGTTTGAAAAACCGTTCAATCATCATTGTCGATGATGTTGTGACGACCGGCGCTACCATCAAAGCATCTTTTGCAGCCACTTCAGAAGCGCATCCCGCTCAATGTCTCTACTTGACCCTCTCACGCAGTCGAGCTACAATACAAGCAGGGTTCTGAAGTAAGAAACCCAATTCTCTGCAAAGGGAGGCACATATGCAAGTTGACTACAAATCGAAGAATCTTGAGATTCCTCCACGCGTTTTTGCCTACCTGAATGAAAAAGTCGCCCGATTTGACAAGTTCTTTCGTAAGGAACCCACCCTTGGCGCCAATCTGACCTTTCTCCGGGGCAAATATACTTGTGAACTGACCCTTGAAGTTTCGGGACGCATTATCAAAGCATCTGGTCAGGGGTCTGACATGCAGGGTTCCATTGACAGTGCTTGTGAAAAACTTGATGCTCAAATCCGCAAATTTCATGCCCGTGTCTTCCGCAAAGATTTCAAGGCACTTGCAGAGCTGAAGGGCATTTTCCAGTCCGAAGTGCCGGTCGAAGAGGTTAATGAATCGATCGAGCATATCGTGAAACGTAAAGAATTCGAGGTTCTGCCTATGTCGGAGGAGGAAGCTATCCTTCAGATCGAAATGCTTGGGCACCAGTTCTTTGTCTACCGTAATGCTTCATCTAACAAGGTCTGCGTCCTGTACAAGCGCAACAACGGAGGATACGGCCTTATTGAAGTAGACTGAACCGGAAAGCTACAGATACCGGTATGTTCCGACTACTGTAATACCTTGTTATCACCCCCGGCATTACTGTTTCTGCAGTTGTGCCGGGCCTTTTATGCAGTAAGTTAAGCTATGTCAACATTGTTGTACCTGTTGAGAAAATGCAGTTTCAACGGGATTGCATTGTGGAGGTCGTCAGCTGATGGGATTGTTTAACTTTTCTCCTACTGCTCGAAAACTTAAGACGTATCAGGCTTTGGTTCCTCATATCCTGGAGTTGCAGCCAACGTTCAGGACGCTCGATGATGAAGGGCTCAAACATTGTGCCGCTGATCTGCGCAAACGGGCGGCTGCAGGTGAAACAGATGTCAGTCTTCTGCCTGAAGCCTTTGCTCTGGTCCGGGAAACGTCGCGACGCCTCGTCGGCCTGGAGCACTTTCCCGAGCAACTTCTTGGTGGTATAGCGCTGTACTATGGAAACATTGCTGAGATGAAAACAGGCGAGGGCAAAACGCTTGTTGCTACGTGTCCACTCTTTTTGAATGCGATTATGGGGCACAAGGGGCATCTGGTCACCGTCAATGACTACCTCGTCAAACGTGATCTCGCCTGGATGGGGCCTGTCTATACGTTCCTCGGAATGACCATAGGGCTGCTTCAGAACGACAGCAGTCCGGAACAGCGTAAAGCTGCCTATGCTGCAGACATCACCTACGGAACGAATAATGAGTTCGGGTTTGATTACTTGCGTGATCACATGGCGGAGTCGCCGGACAATGTGGTCCAGAAAGACGCTCTTGACTACGCCATTGTTGACGAGGTTGACAACATCTTCATCGATGAGGCTCGCACGGCG
>CAZEWU010000111.1:0-5073 GCA_964516155.1 uncultured Caldisericota bacterium | reverse complement strand
AGCTATATCCCCACGTTTCTGAGAAATGAACAGTAAAAGTATAGCGGGAAGGTCAAAGGTGTCAACCGCGATGACAGGATCCCCATTCCTGCGTATCATGATACTGTGCTGTGAGCTCAAACGGATGAGGACGTTATAAGGAGCAGATATGCGTGCGGTTGTTCAGAGAGTCTGTCAGGCATCGGTCACGGTGGACGGGCAGAAGGTCGGAGCCATTGGTACGGGGCTGCTGGTGTTCCTGGGCGTTGCCCCCGATGATGATGCGTCGGATGTGGCGTTCATGGTACATAAACTCGCAGGACTCCGTATCTTCGCCGACGGCGCAGGACTCATGAATTGTTCCATACAGGATGTCCATGGTTCGTTCCTGGTGGTCAGCCAGTTTACCCTCTACGGTGACGTCGCGCATGGAAACAGGCCCAGCTTTACCGGGGCGGCGGCTGGAGCGTATGCCGATCGTTTGTATCAGCAGGTCTGCGTCGGATTGCGTGAGCAGGGATTCCCTGTGCAGACAGGGGTGTTCGGCGCTCGCATGGAGGTCGGGCTGGTGAACGACGGGCCCGTCACGATCCTTATCGACTCGGACAGCAGGAAAGGCTGCGGGGTATGCAAAAAGCCGGAGCATTGACTCCGGCTTTTTTGAATGCAGAAAGAAAAAGTTTTCTACAGTGAGCTGTTGGCGCGAGCGACAGCCGTTTCCATGATGCCGAATGCTTCGTTGAGTTGCTCGTCGGTTATTTCAAGGGACACCAGCATACGGATGCAGTTGCCATAAATACCCGAGCTGGCGACAAGCACACCGTTGTGCAGGCATTCCTTGATGATCTGACCGTTGAGCTGCGTAGCCGGTTCTCGCGTTGTGCGGTCTTTTACAAATTCGATAGCCTGCATCGCTCCGATACCACGGACATCGCCGATGATCTGGTATTTATCTTTCCATCCGTCCCAGTAGCTCCGGATGAGTTTGCCAAGCGCAACGGCCCTGTCGAGCAGGTGCTCGTCCCTGATGATGTCGATGACCTCGCTGGCCGCCCTGCATGCGACCGGATTCCCGACAAAGGTTCCGCCGATGCTGCTCCCGGGGAGCTTGTCCATGATGTCCTTGGGGGCGATGACGGCCGAGAGGGGCATGCCCGCCGCTAATGATTTGGCGGTGCAGATGATATCGGGGACGACGTCCCAGTTTTCAATGGAGAAGAACTTCCCGGTACGCCCGACGCCGGCCTGTATTTCATCTGCGACGAGAAGGATTCCGTATTTCTTCGAGACCTCGCGCAGCATCTCGAGGAACCCATCGGAGGGAACGCGGAAGCCCCCCTCTCCCTGAACAGGCTCGACGACGATGCATGCTACCGTCGAGGGATCGACATAGGTGGCAAGCAGTTTCTCCCAGTCGCCGATCTTGATGGAAGATTGCGAATAAGGAGTGATATAGGGCATGCGGTACACATCAGAGGCAAACGGCCCGAACCCGCCCTTGTAGGGCTTGGCCTTATGCGTCATGGTCATGGTAAGCAGGGTGCGGCCATGGAAGGCCCGATCAAAAACAACGATGCCGGGACGTCCGGTAATGTGACGTGAGATCTTGACTGCGTTCTCAATGGCCTCGGCGCCGTTATTGAACAATGCGACGGACTTCTCGAAGTTTCCCGGCGCCAGCGCCGCAAGTTTCTCACATACGGTCACATAGGGTTCGTAGGGAACGGAGGTGAAGTCGGTATGCAGAAAATGTTCAGCCTGATCCTTGATGGCCGCCGTTACCCGCGGATGCGTATGACCAACCGCCATGCATCCCCATCCTCCCGTCAGATCAATGAAGGTGTTACCATCGACATCCGTGACCAGCGCTCCATGTCCCTCGGCGATCCATGCCGGTGAAAGAGCGTCGCGCATCGGCGCTGCGACCACCTTCTCTTCCCGCTTAGCAAGTTCAATGGATTTTGGTCCAGGAATTGCCGTCTTGAGTGAAATAAACTTCCCCATGATAGCCTCCCTTTCTCTTGATGAAACAGCTTTTATTTCGTTCCCTGTGCACTTCAATCATAAGGGGTTGGTTTGTCTTGTCAACGTAATAGTTGCTCTATCATTCGCTGGATGCGGTTTTGAGCCATGTATGTCGTTTTCAGGGACTGCTCTGGACGTTGCCCCATCCCTGATTTGGACTATCATTGAATGGTCTTGTATGACGGCGACGTAAACGGATAGGATGTACACAGGCAGGTGGAAAGAGGAGGTTGTCATGCTGGTACTGGGACACAGAGGGGAGCCGCGGATCGCCCCCGAGAATACTATTGTTTCCTTTGCACTTATACGTGACGACATGGGCCGCGGAGTGAACGGCGCAGAGTGCGATGTACAGATGACAAAGGATGGAGAACTCGTTGTCATCCATGACGAGAAGGTCGATCGTACGACCGACGGGCAGGGGTGGGTCAAAGATTTTACTCTGCTGGAGCTGCGCAAGCTCAATGCCGGTATCCGTTTCCCCGGTCCTCTGCGCCACGAGCCTGTTCCGACCATGCAGGAAGTCCTTGAGGTCTTTGATGGAACGGACGCGACGCTCAACATTGAACTCAAGAACTCAGAAGTCCCGTATGAGGGGATGGAGACGAAGCTGCTTGAGTTGGTGAGCCACTATCGTCTGAATGTGATCTATTCATCGTTTAATGTCCGCAGCATGGGGGTGATCCGCAAGCTGGACAAAGCTGCCAGGACGGGGCTCCTGTACGCGCCATGGCTCGCCAAGGCGCCGGATGTTGTTGCCGCAGCCAGGGAGACCGGCGCCAACGCTATCCATCCGTTTGTGCTGAATACGCTGGACAGTTTTATCCGGGAGGTACATGAAGCCGGTCTGGCGCTGGCGCCCTGGACGGTCGATCTCAATGTTCTCGTGCGGCATTTTGCAGCTATGAACGTGGAGACGGTGATCAGTAATGATCCCCGCATGGCAGCGGAAACGATGGCCGCGATACCGAAAAAGTAGCCAAAGACGATCATGGAAAAGTATATTCTGACGCTGGATCAGGGAACGTCCAGTTCACGCGCGATCCTGTTCAATGTCAAAGGGCAGCCTGTTGCGATGGAAGCGCAGCCGTTTACGCAGATCTACCCGCGGCCGGGGTGGGTGGAGCAGAACCCCGATGAGATCTGGAGCACGCAGCTTGCTGTCGCCCGTGCGGTGATCGAGAAGGCGCAGATTACTCCGGAACAGATCGTCTCGATCGGTATTACCAACCAGCGGGAGACGACGATCGTCTGGGACCGCAAGACGGGCCGTCCCATCTGTAACGCTATTGTCTGGCAGTGCAGACGGACCGCTCCGCTCTGCGAAAGACTCAAGCAGGAGGGTTATGAGCCCTTTATTCAGGAACGGACCGGTCTTGTCCTTGACGCTTATTTTTCCGGGACCAAGATCGCCTGGATCCTGGAGGACGTTGAAGGGGCCCGCGCCCGTGCGGAACGGGGTGAACTGGCGTTCGGAACTGTTGACTCATGGCTCCTGTGGAACCTGACGGGTGGCAGGGTCCATGCGACAGATGCCAGCAATGCGTCGCGGACCATGCTCTTTGATATCAGTACGCTGGCGTGGGACGACGATCTCCTGAAGATGCTGAACATCCCGCGGTCACTGTTGCCCGAAGTCCATGATTCCAGTACGGTTTTTGGTGTTACCGTCGCGGATCTGTTCGGCCGGGAGATCCCTGTTGCTGGCGTGGCAGGAGATCAGCAGGCTGCGCTCTTCGGTCAGACGTGCTATGAACCGGGCGACGTCAAAGTCACATATGGAACGGGAAGTTTCATCCTTGTCAACACGGGCTCGCGTATTGTCCGTTCGCAGAAGGGTATGCTTTCTACGGTTGGCTGGCAGATGAACGGTATTGCAACGTATGCGCTGGAGGGAAGCGTTTTTGTGGCGGGGGCGGCAGTCCAGTGGCTGCGTGATGGCCTTGGGATCATCGATACTGCGGCGGAGACTGAAGCGCTGGCGCTCTCGGTTCCTGATTCGGGTGGGGTCGTCGTCGTTCCTGCGTTTACCGGCCTGGGAGCTCCGGAATGGGATATGTATGCGCGTGGAGCCATCCTTGGACTGACGCGCGGGACAACGCGGGCGCACATCGCGCGGGCTACTCTTGAGGGGATAGCTTTTTCGGTAAAGGATGTCATCGACATGATGGAGCAGGAAGCCGGCGCCCCTATCGCCGGTTTGCGTGCCGACGGAGGGGCCAGCTGCAACAGGTTCCTGATGCAGTTTCAGAGCGATATCCTGGGGAAACCGGTGGCCGTTCCTTCGAATGTGGAATCGACGGCACGCGGCGCAGCTTTTCTTGCAGGTCTGGCGACTGGCGTCTGGAAGGATACGCAGGAGCTGCGGAACCTGTATGAGGTCGGTCAATCCTATGCGCCTGTTCTGACGCCAAGAGACCGTGAACATCAGTATGCTCGCTGGCGGAAAGGCGTATCGCGTGCAAAAGCATGGGCGGATGAATAGGATGGAGAGCGAAGATACAATGCTGGATGTTGTTGTCATCGGTGCCGGCGTGGTCGGTTGCGCCGTTGCGCGTGAACTGTCGAAGTATCAGCTGAAAACCGTTGTCTGCGAACGTGCGGCAGAAGCGGGGCAGGGCGGATCCAGCAAGGCAAACACTGGGATCGTACACGCAGGTTATGACCCGGAACCAGGGACGTTGATGGCGCGGTTGAATGTGCGTGGTAATGCCATGTATGACCAGCTGTGTTCAGATCTCGGCGTCCATTTTGTCCGGTGCGGGACATTGGTCGTCGCTTTCTCTGACGCCGAGAGAAGCCACCTGGAAAAGTTGCTGCAGCGCGGTGTCGCCAACGGTGTTCCGGGGCTGCGTATCGTTGAGCATGCTGAACTCATGGAACTGGAACCCAATCTCAATCCTGATGCCCGGTGTGCGCTGCTCGCCCCGACGGGTGGGACTGTTGAACCCTATGAGCTGACGATTGCTCTGGCGGAGAACGCTGCGCGTAACGGCGTTGAGTTTCTCTTTGAGAAGATCACGCTCGACCTTGACGACCTTGAGTTCGCCACGCAGGGCTTCGCGTTCC
>CAZEWU010000110.1:0-5083 GCA_964516155.1 uncultured Caldisericota bacterium | reverse complement strand
CCCATTCGCCTGTGTGACCGCGCCGTACACGATGGACAGGCCAAGTCCGGTTCCTGAGCCTATCGGCTTGGTCGTGTAAAACGGTTCGAAGAGGTGCTTGAGGATCTCTCCCGGAATGCCGGGGCCTGTATCGGCTATGCTCAGGTGAACAAACTCTCCCGTCCGTGTCAGGGGGTGTTTGCGAACATACTGTTCGTCGATGTGCGTATTTCTGAGGCGGATCGTGAGCGTTCCCTTTCCCCGCATGGCGTCGCGTGCATTCACTGCGAGGTTCAGGATCACCTGAGCGATCTGAGAGTGATCTGCCAGGACGCTCCAGGACGGCTTCTCCACATCGCGGACGATGTTGATGCTCGCAGGAAGAGACTGCTTCAGGATCATCAATGCCGTGTCGATGACTTCCGCCATGTCGAGCGGCGCTGTTGAGACCATGGCTCTCCTGCCAAAGGTGAGCAGCCCTCTTGTAAGGTCGGCGGCCTGATGAGCGGCGGTCTCGGCCGCAAGCAGATAGGAATGGAGCGGGTCCGATGCCGGCAGATTGCTCTTGATGAGGGAGATATTGCCCAGGATGCCGGTCAGCAGGTTGTTGAAGTCATGAGCGATGCCGCCTGCCAGTTCACCGATGGCTTCCATCTTCTGCGCCTGCAGCAGTTTGTCCTGCATCGCCGCTTTTTCCGTCTCGGCCCGTCTCCGGTCTGTGATATCGAGGACGACGCCGGTCAGAGAACAGACATGGCCTTTGTCATCCAGGGTCATTTCTCCGGCCTCGTCCCAGACGATGCGGGTGGAACCGTCGGGCCGCACGATGCGGTACTCGAGAGGCTGAGGATTGTGACTCTCGACGGCATTCCTGTTCGACTCTTCAACGCGGATCCGGTCGTCAGGATGAACGGCGTGCGCGACGACGTCGTGCCAGGACCCGGTAAAAGCTTTCGGGTCGATTCCATAGATGCGGTACATCTCGTCCGACCAGGTCAGTTTGTCATGCGCCACATCCCGGCGCCAGCTGCCGACATGTGCCAGGGCTTGTGCCTGGCGGAGGTCGAACTCCGACATGCGCAGCTTTTCCTCCATCTGTTTGCGGTCGGTGATATCACGGCCGGAGCCCAGGAGAGCAACAACGGTCCCCTTACTGTCCAGTTCGGCCCGTGAATTCCACTCGATCCATCGCCAGCCGCTCACCGTCATGACGCGTGCTTCATACCGGCACGAGTAGGGCGGATGAAACAGGCCGGCGGTGGCGTCGGTGACGGATGCGACGTCATCGGGATGGATCAGCGGCTGGTAGCTTGAATCCGTCAGTTCCTGCAGACTCTTGCCGAACAGGGCGCAATAGGTGGGGTTGGCATAACCAAATCGCTGGTCGGGGCCTGTCCTGACGATGAGGTCGGTCTGGCTTTCGACGAGGGCGCGGTAGCGTTCCTCGGCTTCCTTCAGCGCCTGTTCCGCCTCACGCTTGCGGCGGCGTTCCTCTGCATCGTGTATCTCTCGCTGGACGGCCGGACCGAGTCGCGGCAGGTCGTCCTTCATGACGTAATCGGCGGCGCCGTCTTTCATCAGCTGGACCGCCACGTCCTCGCCGATCTTGCCTGATACGACGATGAACGGAATGTCCGGCCAGGCCTCCTTCAGGATCGCCAGTGCTTCAGGAGCTGAGAAGTGGGGCAGGCTGTAGTCGGCAAGTACCAGGTCCCAGGCACTCTGCGCCAGTGTTTTCCGCAGTTCCCCGGCTGTCTGAACGCGGTCTGTACGGACTGCATAGCCTGCATGTTCCAGTGATCGGACGGCCAGCAGAGCGTCATCGGCATTGTCTTCGATGATGAGGACGCGGAGAACAGGCCTTGCGGAATCAGGCGGTGTCATCGGTTTGCTGATGGCGCCTGATTAAGCACCAGCCAGTACAGGCTGAGCTGCCGTATGGCATCTACAAACTGGTCGCAGTCGACAGGCTTGCAGATGTAGCTGTTGGCTCCCAGCTGGTAACTGGCGAGGATGTCCCGCTCTTCCGTGGAGGATGTCAGGACCACTACGGGCAGCATACGCGTCCGCGGGTCCGCCCGCATAGCGCGCAGGACCTCGAGTTCCCCGACCTTCGGCAGCTTCAGGTCCAGCAGAACGACTTCCGGCATATCGCCGGCAGCACGTCCGGTGTGTTTCCCGGTAGCTGTCAGATATTCCAGGGCTTCCTCTCCGTTCCTCGCGACTACCACCTCGTTGGCAATGTTATTCTTCTTGAGTGCCCGCAGCGTCAGGACCACGTCATCGGGGTTGTCCTCGACGAGCAGGATGATCTTGTCACTCATGGTTGTCCCTCCTTGGCCGGGACCGATGCGTATAAGTCCGGGATCGTGAAATAGAACGTAGCTCCCCGGTCGACTTTGCCTTCGGCCCATACGTCGCCGCCGTGGCGCCGGATCACCCGCTGGACTGTTGCCAGTCCGATACCTGTTCCGGGGAATTCATCCTGCCCGTGCAGTCGCTGAAAGGCTATGAACAGCTTGTCTTTGTACTTCTGATCGAATCCGGCCCCGTCGTCGCGCACAAAAAACGCAGGGCCGTGCTCTGCGTCCTGAACGGTGCCCACGCTGATGTGCGCGTGTTCGCATTTTGACGTGAACTTCCAGGCGTTACCCAGCAGGTTGACCAGAACGATACGCAGCAGGTGCGGGTCGCCCATCGCAGTCATGCCGGGTTCGACGGCCAGCCGGACGTCGCGCTGCTGGCTTTCCCTCATCAGATCGCCCGCCACTTCGGTGGTCAGCGCACTTATATCGGTCTCCTGCATGTGCATTTCGCTGCGGGTCACCCGCGCGAGCAGCAGCATGTCGTCGATAAGGTGCCCCATGTGCTCGGTAGCGCGCCGGACGCGTTCCAGATCCTCGCGTCCCTCTGCGGGGACCAGAGCGCCGTAGTCTTCCAGGAATGCTTTGCTGAACCCGTCGATGCTGCGCAGCGGAGATCGCAGATCATGCGAGACCGAGTAGCTGAATGCCTCGAGTTCCTTGTTGGCGGCGGTCAGCTCTGCCGTGCGTTGTCGTACGCGCAGGTCCAGGTCGGTGTTAAGCGCATGGATCTCCTCTTCCATTTTCTTGCGCTCAGTGATATCAACGAGGTAGACATGCAGAGAGTCGCCACCGTGAGGCGCGGCTGCCATGCGGAGGAAAGTCGCTCCACCGAGGTGCAGCTCCCGGGTCTGCGGGCTCTGTTCGCATTGTGATCGCAGAAGGACCAGTTCTCCGGGCGTTCCCGGCAGGAACTGGCGCACATCGGCGTCCAGACCGAGTCGCGCCAGCGTGGCTGCAGCAGCCGGGTTGGCATAGCGCACCATCCCGTCGATGCCGATTTCAAGGACCGGGTAAGGGTTCTGCCTCGGGAACGACGCCAGATGTGCGACACGGATGGCGCATTTGACCACACGCCGCCCGTCTACCTGGTAGACATTGCTGACGAATTCCACATTGATGCGCCGCCCGTCCACAGTCTCAAGCGGCAAGTCCTCGTAGCGGATATACTCCTTCTGCTGCAGTTCCACGAAGTTGGCGCGATTGGCCATGATGTCCTTGAAGAAGCCCAGGTCCCAGACATGCTTTCCCAGGAACTGATCGTGGGAGAACCCCAGCATCGTGGTCAGGGACGAATTTACATCGACGATCATCCCTGTTTCTGCATCAAGGATCAGGATACCGTCGTTGCCGGCTTCGAACAGACGACGATAGCGGGTCTCCGAAGCAAGCAGCTTTTCCTCCGCCAGCGTGCGTTCCGAGACGTCGCGCGCTGCGGCGAACACCCCCTGCAGTTTCCTTTCCCGATTGTAGAAGGTAGTTGCATTGTAGGATACGACGGTCTCCCTGCCGTCCCTGGCACGCGCGGTAAGCTCGTGGTTGGCGACCTTCTTCTCGCTCAATGTCAGTTTGATTTCGGCTTCGGCCCGTGCCGGATCAGTAAAGTAGTTCTTGAACGGAGTCCCGATCAGCTCGTCGCGCGTGCACCCGGTGAGCGTCTCCATCTGCTTGTTGACATCAGCGATAATACCGGATGGATCAGTGGTTATCAGAGCGTCAATGTTGGATTCGAACAGAGAGCGGGTATAGAACTGTTGGTCGCGCAGGCGCTGATCGAGCTGCTCACGTTCTACTTCCGCCTGCTTGCGCGCCGTGTTGTCGGTGCCGATCAGCAGGTACCCGATAATGCCGCCCTGGTCGTTTCGCAGCGCGGTGACCGACACGACCGCGGGAAACCGGCTGCCGTCCTTGCGGATGTAGGTCAGCTCGTAGATGTCCTCGATTCCGCGCGAGGCTTTGAAGACCAACGCCTCGAAGCCCGGCGTGATGGGAGTCCCGAGCTCTGCGCTCAATGACCTGGCACGGGCGATCACTTCCTCCGGGTCGGAGATATCGGCCGGTGTGATCTTGTTCATCACCTCGGCGGCGGCATACCCAAGCATGCGCTCCGCTCCCACGTTGAAGATCTGGATGACACCCTTTGCATCTGTGGCGATGCTTGAGAAGTTGGCGCTGTTGAAGATCGCGTCCTGCAACGCTCCGGTCCTGAGCAGAGACTCCCGGCTGCGCGCTCCGGTCGCTCCTGCCGCGGTATCCGCGGGTGGGTTCGATATAACGGAATCATTGATCTCTCTGGGCATAGTCAGCCTCTTCCTGGGCAGCAATCGGCGATAACACGCGCCCGACTTCGGACACGCTGAAAACAAACACACTAATATCTAGTATATAAAAACGGCAAGGAAGAACAACAACCTGACATTTTCTTGATACTTTCTCGCGATGGGGATCCTGTCAGCCGGCCGGGATCACAGTATGAAAGAGGTCAGGAAGATCGGTGCCTGCCTGGGAAGAACTCCGGGAGGAAGTTCGCGGGCCCCCGGTCATACAGCCCGGATAAAGCGTCAGACTTCTTGTCTGACTTGCCGAGGGCGTCTGCAAAGGCGAACATTCCCGCAATGGCCCCGAACTTGTCCCAGAAGTCTCCGGTATCGGCCTGCTGAAGGAGCGCTGTCTGCTGATCTGGATCATGGCACAGGACAGCCTGCCGGAGCATCGTATGGGCATGTTCCTTCCGCTGTAAG
>CAZEWU010000109.1:0-5101 GCA_964516155.1 uncultured Caldisericota bacterium | reverse complement strand
CGCGTCAATGCGACCGGCGCAGAGATGTTCGGTATGCTGTTCTACGCAGAGATCCCGACGTTTGAGAAGGAGCTGCACAGCGAAATAGAGCAGGTCTGCCTGTTCAACAGGCTGCCGTCGGCATGGACTTATCCATCGATCCAGCCGGCATTGATCGCCCATGTGATCTCATGCGGGTACGTGAAGAACGGCGACCACTGAGCACGAAGCGCCGCCACCCGGCAGAGTTGTCCTGACAGCGCTTTCGCCCGTTCCTGCGTCTCAGTTTTCTCTGCCGGGTTCTTTTGCATCTATACTGTCCATGGCAACATTAATGATACCTTTGGAACAGAGGCACGGTATGCTTTACGATTATAAGAAACGTGATTTCAGGGTTGACGAGACAGCGCTGGGGAACGAGGGCGGTGTGAAGCTCTCAAAGATCACCTACCCGAGTTTTGTCGATACACATTACGAGCAGTCCAACCGCGTGGTCGCCTATATGTACATGCCCGACGATCCCCGCAGGGATGTCGATCCCGTGATATTCATCCACGGCATGGGCACCAGGAATCTCGTCCCGCTGTCATGGTTTCCGCAGCACCTCGCTTTGAACGGGATCCCGGCGCTGCTCATGATCCTGCCGTTCCATTTTGACAGGACGCCTCCCGGCATGACCGGGGGCGCAAAGATCATGATGGAGGGACTTGAGGGTTCCATGCTGGACTTCAGCCAATGCGTCATCGACGCACGGACGTGTCTGGATTACCTCACCTCCCGCGGCATTGCGGCGAAGGGGACCGCCGGCATCATGGGAGTCAGCTTCGGCGGCATGATAGCGACCATAACGATGGGAGTCGACAGCAGGTTCAGGAAGGGCGTTTTCCTCGTCACCGGCGGCAACTATTTCTCCATAACATGGCATGGCCTCGCGACGAGGCACCTGCGGAAGAAATACGCGCTCGATCTGGCGCAGGGAACGGACCAGTGCGACGAACGCATGTGCAGAAAGTACCACGAACATTATCAGGAATACATGGATTCCCTGCATACGACGTCCGATCTGGACACTGTTCCGTGTGCCAGGGAGTGCTTCCTGTTCGACCCGCTGACCTTCGCTCACTTCATCCAGGGCAGAAAGGTCGTCATGTACAATTCCATCTTTGACGAGGCTTTCCCGCGAACTTCCTCGTCAGCGTTATGGAAGGAACTCGGAAAGCCGGAACGGCACATGCTTGTTGCAGATCATCCTACGGTGATCCTGTACAGAAAGCCGATCCTGAAAAGAGCTGTGAAGCTCTTTACAGAATAAGAGACCAGGTATCATACCAACTGCCGAAACAGATACCGCCTGAAGGGAGATAAGAGATGTTCAGATTAGGCATCATTGAAGAGAGCCTGGAACACACCGGGACCCTGGACCTGGTCAGGCCGTATTTCTTCTCTCAACGAGTGGAGCATGTCCCGGAGGATGAATGTCCCGTCTGGCATACAAACGAATACCGCGTGCCGGACGGGAAGATCATGGAAGTGCTTGATGTCCTGAAAGACGAGGTGAAGCCGACGTGGTATATCCATGCCTTCAGTGACAGCCGGCTCTTCGTCGTGCTGCGGGGCAGGTGCTTCGCAGTTTCCCCGCACCGGGATAAAACATGGGATGACATGATAGAATACGGCGTGAAAACGGCAGAGGTGGAGAGACGCTTCCTGGAGAACGTGCCGTTGCACGTCTGACAGGACCGCCGGATCGTGAGTCCTGCAAGGAGGAACCCGTGAAGGACGAAGAATTCAGCCTGCAGCGCAGAGTGACCTCCCATATGGTAGCGGAGTCCTGGAAAAACATCCCGCACGTCTCGTACCTGTATGAACCGGACATCACCGATTTCTACCGGGAATATGAGGCGCTGGCACAGAGCAGGGGAGCGGCCGGGCACCGGATCTCGCTGAACACGATCCTGCTGAAGGTGATCGTTGAAGGCGTCAAGGCGGCCCCCGGACTCAACGCCAGGATCTCGTACAACCACCGGAAGGGGGAAGGATCTCTGCGCCAGTCCGGCATCATCAACATCACCATTCCCTGGCTCCTCCCGGACGGAAGGATGATCACGCCGGTCGTGCAGCAGGTCGATACGATGACGCTGAACGAACTGTCCGCAGGCATCATGCAGCTGGGAGAACGGGTCGCCGCGACCAACATCGACGAGCTGCTGTACCGGGCGGTCGTCCGCGATACGCTGCAGGAGCTCCGAAAGTTCCATCTGAACGTCTTCAGAAGGATCGTGGCGGCCAAGATAAGCTTTCACGGCATCTGGGGACTTTCCGGCCGGGAAAAGGCGCGCTACTATGAGACCCCGGAGAAGGACCGCCTGACAGAGCGGGACCTTACCTGCGGCACGATCACGGTCTCCAATATCGGGTCGCTGTACAAAGAGCAGAAAGGATGCTTCGCACTCCTGGAGATCATCCCGCCGCAGATCTTCGCCGTCGGTCTGGGCGCCGTCCTGGAAAAGCCGGGTGTCTACGTCAACGAGCAGGGAGAGAAGGCGATCGGCATCCGGAAGGCACTTCCGATGTGCCTGGTCTTCGATCACCGGGCGGTCGATTTCAACGAACTTGTCCCGTTCCTGAAGAAACTGGATGCGATCTTTGCCGACCCTTCCGTGATCCGCACCTGGTAGCCACATCCCACCGCGTCACGATCCTTCGCATTGACAAGGCGACAGGCATGGTATACTGTAATCTATTACTTTGCTGGCTAATAATTAGCCAGCATGGCATCAATGAGGTGAACTGAATAATGAATATGAAAAATGACCAAGAGGCACAACCCCAATCCGCAGACAGTCTTGAACTGGCCTTCCGTGCCGTGATGAAGATGCACAAGCGGTGCCTGAGCAGGGAAATGGACAGCCGTGGACTGAGCAAAGTCGGGCAGCCCTGGATCCTGTTTATGCTGCGGAGCCATGGAGCCGGCGCCGGATGCGACCAGAAAGAATTCTCGGAGGCACTGGGCGTGAGCCCTGCGACTGTCGCCGTCTCTATCAAGCGCATGGAACGGGCCGGACTGGTCCGCAAGACGCCCGATCCGCGCGACCTGCGGCGTAATCACCTTGTCATCACGGACAAAGGGCTACACCTTGTCGACGATTGCATGCAGGCCTTTCAGCATATCGACGCCGGGACCTTTCAGGGTTTCTCGGAAGAAGAGCGGAAACAGATGAACGGCTATTATCACCGCATGATCCAGAACCTGAAAGCTATGGGGGCGCAGCTGCCAACGTTCATGAAGCAGGAGGAAGAAAAGTGATCAAGAAACTCTGGCAATATATCGGCCGCTACAAGTGGCTGGTCATCCTGGCGCCGGTGTTCGTCGCCATCGACGTTGTCTGCGAACTGTTCATGCCCATGCTGATGGGAAAGATCGTCGATAAGGGGATCCCCTCCCTGAACCTGCAGTACATCATCCATATCGGCATCCTTATGATCGGGCTTGCCCTGGTCTCCATGCTGTTCGGATCACTGACCCACCTGCTGGCCGCCGTGACCAGCCAGGGCTTTGGCGCCAACCTGCGCCAGGCTCTGTTTAACCAGGTTCAGGCTTTTTCGTTCTCCAATATCGATGACTTCAGCACAGCTTCCCTGGTCACGCGTCTGACCAACGACGTGACTCAGCTGCAGATGACCGTACTCATGGCGATGCGCCTGTTGACGAGGGCACCGCTCATGCTGATCTGCGCCCTCATCTTCGCCGTCCTGATCAATCCGCACCTGTCCATCATCATGTTCGTTGCTATCCCGGTGCTGGTCATCGGGGTCACGATCGTCATCAGCAAGGCAGAGAAGCTGTTCACCAAGGTGCAGAACAGGATTGATGCTGTCAACAGTTCCGTTGAGGAAAACCTCATCGGCATCCGCGTTGTCAAGGCATTTGTGCGCGAGGACCGCGAGAAGGCCAAGTTCCGCGGCAGCAACGACAACCTCACCGACGTCGCTGTACACGCCGGAAACCTCATCGTGACCATCATGCCTCTCATGATGCTGGTCCTCAACGGGGCGACCCTGGCCATCATCTGGTTCGGCGGTCACATGGTTGTGGCGCGCCAGATGGGCACCGGCGAGCTGGTCAGTTTCATCAGCTATGTCATGCAGATCCTCATGAGTGTCCTCATGGTCTCCATGATCCTCATGATGACGGCGCGCGCCAAGGCCAGCGCCGAGCGTATCCTGGAAGTCCTGGAAACGGTGCCCAGTATCGCGGACAAACAGCCCGCCCTGCCGGAGAGCGCCGCGGCTGCAGATGATCCCAGGGTCGAGCATGGCGCCATCAAGTTCCAACATGTCGACTTCCGCTATGCCCGGGGCGGCAAGGGAGAAAATGTCCTGTCAGATATCAATCTGACGATCCGGCCGGGCGAATTCGTTGCCATCGTGGGCGGCACCGGCTCTGGAAAATCCACGCTGGTAGCTCTCATTCCACGCCTGTATGATGTCACCGGCGGAGCGGTGCTGGTGGACGGCATTGACGTCCGTGACTACCGGCTCACCACACTGCGCAGCGCGATCGGCATGGTCCTGCAGAAGAATGTGCTCTTCTCCGGCACTATCCGCCAGAACCTCCTGTGGGGCAACGAGAATGCCACACAGGAACAGATCGAGCGGGCGGCCCGGTGCGCGCAGGCGCACGATTTTATCATGAGTTTCCCCGATGGGTACGACACCGACCTTGGCCAGGGCGGCGTCAATGTCTCGGGTGGCCAGAAGCAACGTCTGTGTATCGCACGCGCACTGCTCAAAGACCCACGCATCCTCATCATGGATGACAGCACCAGCGCCGTCGACACTGCAACGGAGGCCAGAATCCGCGCCTCCTTCCGCTCCGATCTCCGGGACACGACCATCCTCATCATCGCCCAGCGCATCAGTTCGGTGCAGGAAGCCGACAAGATCATCGTCCTGGACGACGGCCGTATTGTCGGCATCGGGACTCATGACGAGTTGCTTGCCGGCAACCAGGTCTATCAGGCTATCTGCGCCTCGCAGATGGAAGGAGCAGTCGCCAATGGCTGAGCAACATCGTCCGATGATTCCGACCCGCGGGCCCGGACCCCGCATGGCTTTCCAG